>JBMNSS010000058.1:0-14737 GCA_050945315.1 Limnochordia bacterium
TCCTTCGGTTTCGCCTCCACCGAAGAAGTAGACCATCTTCTTCACGCTCATGTGCACAGCCTCCCCTTCCGCGCCGACACCGCCGTCGGTGCCGCACAGTCATCATCTGGTTCTTGTTGTTGTCGGGTTGTCGGTCATATGTTGTTGTCGCGCTCTGAGCCTCGGAACGCTATGCGGGCCGAAGCGGGATTTTCGTCGAAAGTCGGCGTTTTGCCCCCAAATCTTTCCATGAAAGCCTCACGTACTGTTCTCCACGGCGGAGCGCTCCTCCTGCTCCGGAAGCAGCTTTCCGGCCGCCCATTTTGTCAATTTTTCGTTACAGCAGCCTTTCGGCGAAGATGCTACAGCCCATCATAGTCAAAACTGACCGTGGCGGGAGCCTCGTCACTGCGTTCAAGCTCCACGGTGCAGCGCCCGAGAAGACAAACCGCGCTGCCCAAAAGAGCCAGATGCGGCGAGATGACGGCCCCGACAACGCCGGCCGTCACGGGAAGCTCCGCCACCGTCTGACCGTCCCGCTTGATTCGTATCCTCGTCACATTACCCTTTTTCACCAGTTCCTTGACCTTTTCCACCAGCTCACGGCCCTTGGTCTCAAAAGACCCCCACTGGCTCCGCTCACCGCTTCTTTGTTCATAGAGAATCAAGGCCTGGAGCACATCACCTTGAGCCTCGTCCAAAAGACTGGCCGCCTCGGCATATGACAAGCCCGTTCGCTCCCGAATCATGTCAACTTTTGTCAGACGATCTGCGGTTTCCACTCTGCTCCTCCCTTCCTTCACGCTGCTCGGACAACCGAATGGACTGAAGAAAATCCCAAGCCTCCAAGCGAGCCTCTAACCTGTACTCAAAGGTGTGTCTAAGTAACGCTTCCATGGACGCATCTTCCGCCGCGGTCAAGCGAAATGAGACCAGCCTAGAAGACGGCGCCTGCAAGAGAAAGCGCATTGACTGCCAGACAGCCCCGCCGATGGACATGGCCTGCGGATCGACATGTGCACACGAGGGACAAAGGAGCCCGCCCTCGGCTATGCTATACATCAGCGTCACTTGCTTGCCCGCCACAAAAGGATGACGACATCGCACACACTCCCCAAGTTCCGGGTGATATCCCAGTACATCAAGGGTGTGCAATTCGAACCATCTCGATACCAGAGACGGTGCGATTTCGCCGTTGTCAAGGAGTCTTAAGGCCTCAAGTGTTATTTCAAACAAGCTCTCCGCCGGTTCTTCTTCCGGCACGGCAACATATACGATCTCGGTAAAGTGAGCCGCATAGGCCATCAAGAAAAGATCCTCACGCAGCTTTCTGAACGAGCGGACGATCACACCCTGACTCAGGGTGTGCAGACTTCTCTTATTCAAAAAGAGCATGAAGTCCCCATGGGTAAAGGGCTGAACAAGGCCCAGCAATCTGCTGCGCCCGCGTCGGGCACCCCGACCCACCGCATCCATCTTGCCTCGTTCCCGAGTCAAAACCGTCACAATCTTGTCAGCTTCGCCCAAATCACGGGCGCGCAGGACCAGCCCCTCGAGCCTATGTAAAGACACGGTCTCCCTCCCCGATGCCTAGCGGCGGAACAAGCGCAACAGAAGGGTAAGAATCACACTGATAAGGATGCTGCTGGCCAAGGGGAAATAGAAAGAGACGTTACCTTTCCGAATCGCTATGTCCCCGGGAAGTCGGCCAAGCGGCAGAAATCTGCCGCCGAATGTCAAGAACAAACCGATCACGGTCAACAAAATCCCCATCGTGACCAACAGACGTCCTATGCTCGACGTTTCAAACATCCTGGTCCTCCCCTGACGCAAAAAGATGGCCCTGTCCGATGTCTTTGGGCGGCGTGATACCGAAATAGCGATACCCCGAATCAGTAATCATTCTACCGCGCGGAGTGCGCTGTATCAGTCCGAGTTGCATGAGGTAAGGCTCATATACATCCTCGATGGTACCCACTTCTTCGGCCGTAGCCGCCGCCAGCGTCTCTACCCCTACGGGCCCGCCATCAAACTTGTTCATGATGGTCAGGAGAATGCGTCTGTCAGTCCTGTCAAGTCCCTTTTCGTCGATGTCATACAGCTGCAGAGCCTCGCGGGCCAGTTCACGGGAGATTCGACCGTCTCCCCTGACCTCGGCATAGTCGCGCACTCGACGCAGCAGGCGATTGGCGATGCGCGGCGTGCCGCGTGCTCTGGAGGCGATCTCATTGATCCCCCCCGCATCGATCTGAACACCCATGACCCGCGCTGACCTCTCTACGATGGCTGCCAGTTCATCGATCGTATAAAACTCAAGCCGCTCGATGACCCCAAATCGGTCACGAAGCGGTGAAGTCAGCATGCCCGCTCTTGTCGTCGCCCCGATGAGGGTAAACCGGGGCAATTCCAGCCGCAGGCTGCGTGCTCCCGGACCCTTCCCCAATACGATATCCACGGCGAAGTCCTCCATCGCCGGGTATAGCACCTCTTCAATGGCACGATTGAGACGATGAATCTCATCGACGAAAAGCACGTCACCGGAGTTCAAATTGGTCAAGATGGCTACCAGATCACCCTGCCGCTCTATGGCCGGGCCCGATGTGGCCCGCAGCTGAACGCCCATCTCGTTGGCCAATATGTTGGCCAGAGTCGTCTTGCCCAATCCCGGAGGCCCGTACAAAAGCACATGATCCAACGCTTCGCGTCGATTACAGGCCGCCTGAACAAAAATTGACAGCTTCTCTTTCAATCGCTCCTGCCCGATATACTCCGAAAAGGTGCGGGGCCGTAGCGAAAGATCGTATTCGTTGTCATCGTCTCGTCGTGCCGGGCCGACCAGACGTTCTTCCTTTTCAGTATCCGGCATGGCTTTTCAACTCCAAACGATGGATCTGATCTCCTCGATCCGCGGCGCCTCTATGCTGAGCTCATCAATTGACCGAGCGCTGCACGTACCAGGGTTGAGGCATCATCGTGATGGGGCGACCCGTCTCCAAGTATCCGAGCCACCGCCCGCTCTGATTCGGATCTGCTGTATCCCAAGGCGACCAAGGCCTCTATAGCATCCTGAGCAGGCTGTGAATCCTGAACAACCGCACTCCCGGTCACAACCGACATCATAGCTTCGTCCGCTTTGAGCTTGTCACCGAGTTCGAAAAACAGGCGTTCGGCAGTCTTTTTCCCTATGCCGGGAATCCGGGTCAGCACCTTAAGATCACGAGTCGCCACTGCGCGGACCAGCTCTGAAGGAGAAAGGCTCGACAGCACTGCCATCGCCAAGCGAGGACCCACTCCGCTCACACCGGTCAGGAGCAGAAACGTCTCTTTTTCCGCCACGGTAGCAAAGCCGTACAGAGTCAAGGCGTCCTCCCGGACTTGAGTGACGACATGGAGAGAGACCTCTTTACCTACTGACGGCAACGCCGCTTCTGTCTGTCGGGAAACAAACAAACGAAAGCCGACTCCTCCCACATCAAGGACGATGTGGTCGGCACCCATGTCCAAGAGCACGCCCCGCAGATGTGCGATCATGGTCCACCCCACCCCCCTCCCGGCTACGAATCAGCCTTACGCGCCAACCGCAGAAGGCCGCTTTCTACATGAAAGGCGTGACATAGCGCTACGGCCAAGGCATCAGACACATCATCAGGCTTGGGCATCTGGCTCAGACTGAGCAGTGACCTCACCATATAGCCCACTTGCTCCTTTTCAGCCCGTCCATGCCCTGTCAGGGTCTGTTTAACCTGCAAGGGTGTGTATTCATCGACCGACAACCCGTGTTTCGCCGCCGATAGTATAGCCACGCCTCGCGCTTGACCGACCGCAAAAGCGGATGTGACGTTCCTGTTGAAAAAAAGCTGTTCCACGGCAGCGCTGTCGGGACGATACTTGGTGATCAAATCCGAAACGGTGTCGTACAAGATGGCAAGCCTTTGTGCTTGAGGTGTGCGAGCCTTGGTGGTGATTCCTCCGTATGCCACGGCTTCGTATCGCCCGTTGTCTATGGCGACAATGCCGTAGCCGGTTATCGCCAATCCGGGATCAAGGCCTAGAATCAGCACTCTTTTCTCTACACCTCCCGACGGGCATGGATCTAATCGCCCATGAGTCCGTCGATAAGCTGCTGTCGCTCATCTTCATTGGCAAACGGAATCCCCGCTTTCAGACGTTCTCGTTCGTCTGAACGGACACTCTCCACGGGAATGTCAGTCAGCTCGCGCAATACGCTGCACGCTCCGGGATGCCCTTCGAAAATGGCTACCCTGCCGTCTCTCTCTCCCAGATAACCGCCTTGGGGTGAAGGAGCGCAGCGAACCTCAGCCACGATCTCATCGGCCGTAAAGCGCAATATGTTCCAGGTGGGATAGCGTCGATGTATGTCCGGAAGGGTCGCTCCGACCAGCTCAGAGGGAACGGGTTCACTTGCCTCAGCTCCCCTGCGACCGTCATCAAGAATGTGACGCAGTGTCATCCGGGCTTCCGCCGCCAAGCGTTCCTCGCTGTGAGTCACCAGACTGCGATCAGGTAACAGACGATTGTAGGTCAAGGCAAAGCTACCGACAAACAGCAAGACTCCCACGCCAAACCAGATCCAGCCGTTGATCTGCCGCATTTCACACCTCCGAGTAAGCTTCTGCCCGTAGCTTCTCCAAAAATCGAGAAAACATCGGCACAGAAGCGTTCCGAGGTGTGCGGCTCAGTTGCTACTCCTGGAGAGCCTCCAAGAGCTCATCCGTCAGTTCCATGTTGGTATAGACATTCTGAACGTCGTCATTGTCTTCCAGGGCCTCAATCAAATCTATGACTCGACGACCGACCGACTCCTCAACCGTCATCATGTTCTTGGGTCTCATCGTCAGCTCAGCCGATTGTACCTTTATCCCGTCTTCAGTCAGGGCCTCTTGCATCGCTTTAAGATTCTCGGGGGCACCGACGATCTCAAAGACTCCATCGGAAGCCTCCATATCCTCCGCTCCGGCTTCCAAAGCACTCATCATCAGCTCGTCTTCATCTATATCAGCATCTGCGGGAACAACGATAAGCGCCTTACGCTCGAACATCCAGGCTACGCAACCGCTCTCACCCAGAGAGCCTCCGTGACGTGAGAAGATGTAGCGTATTTCACTGGCGGCGCGGTTGCGATTATCCGTGGCGATGTCTATCAACAAAGCCACGCCGCCGGGACCGTATCCCTCATATACGAATTCCTCGTAGACAGAGCTACCCAGCTCGCCGGTCCCTCGTTTTATGGCCCGCTGGATGCTATCATTGGGCATGTTGACCATGCGCGCTTCGTCAATGGCTATCCGCAGGCGAAAATTGGCCTCCGGATCGCCCCCGCCATCACGTGCCGCGATGGTGATCTTTCGAGCCACCTTAGTGAAGGCTTTGGCTCGCCAAGCATCCTCTTTTTCTTTTCTCCGCTTGATGTTAGACCACTTGGAATGCCCTGCCATACACGCACCCCCAATGCCAGGCTCTGACATAAGTCTATCATGCAGACAGCCTGTTGCAAAGGCACCGGAATTCAGAGGCCGGCTCGCTGCAGACGACCCAGAACATAACGGTAAACCCCGTACAAAAGCAACAAAGCCGGCAAAGGTGACGAACCGGGCATACTGACCAAAAAATCGTATGTGGCATGCAGACCGGCCGCAATCAGGAACCCTTTGAGTACATCACGGCTGCCAACCACCCCGGCTTTATACCATCCGAGGTACATTCCGAAAACGCCGGCAAAAGAGGCGTGAGCCAAGGATGTGATCACGGCTCGAATCAGGGCTACTTGTCTGCCAAATGCCAACGAGTAGAAAGCGTTTTCCACAACGGCGAAGCCCAGTGCCGCTGACACGGCATAGACGATCCCGTCTCGGGGCTCATCAAAGCGCTCGGAGTGAAAGGCGGCCACGAAAACGGCCGCCAACTTGACTCCTTCTTCGATGAGACCGATGGCCAAAAGGCCTGCGATACGGAGGTTCCCTTCATCAGCGAACAAAGGGTGCAACGGTCGCTCCAACAACGCCGCAGGGATGACGGCAATCATTCCGGCCACGAAAGCCCGGGCCAGCATACCGGTCGGCTCTCTCTGACGATCCTGACGGGCAAAATACCAAACCCAGATGATCCCGGACAGCAGCGAAAGCAAACCAATCGACAGCGCGTTGAGCAACAGATGCGTCCTCCCCTGCAACTCCCGCATTCAACTCGCCTGTGTGGTTTGCCCAAAGACTGACCGGGCTAGCCGGCATGCGTACTGTCAGATGACGCTCGGATGACCACAAGAAGGTAATCGAATCCGGCCAGAAGCGAAAACAATGCACCCACATACAACAGAAAGCGAAAAGCGGACTGGTTCGCCAGGCCCGCTGCTAAGCCCGGGAAAAGAAAGAGAGAAGCAATCTTCCCTGAAGGACGAGCGCTGATCACCCGGCCTCTAAGGAGAAGGAAAGCCCCACCGATGAGGAGGGCCAACTCCTTGCCGATCAGAATCATGGCCAACCAAACAGGTATATAACCGCTTGCGGTCACCAAGATAACAGCCGTCGCTTGCAACAACTTGTCCGCCGCCGGATCTAGCCACTTGCCAACCGTGCTTATCTCGCCACGGCTACGCGCCAGCCAGCCGTCTACGGCATCGGTCACAGCCGCCAAGGCAAAAACGACAGCGGCCTCACCGGGGCTTTGCCCGACATGAAGCCAGACCACAACCGGTATTAGTAGCAAGCGCGATAATGTCACGAAATTGGCCAGGGTCACTCCACTCGCTCCCCTAATACCCGCCGTTTTTTTCGTGGGGACTCTTATTTGAGTCCCCACGCCTTTTCCATATGCCTAAGGATCTTGTCCAGTCTCTCCGCTCGGGCCTCGAGAGTCCGAAACACCTTGCTATACGCGCCACTGTATCCATACACGCAGCGCAATTGATACAAGCGATCTTCGACACGCTCGTATTCATTACGTATGCGCTCCACACTGACGACCATGCAGCGCCCTCCCTAGTTGCGCGCGTGGGTGGCCGCCGACACGCGTGCTCCTTCGGGTCTAGGGTGCACAGGGTGGCCGCCCCATGATACAGTCAAACACAGGTATCCATGGGGCGTTGTGTGGGATCATTAACACAGAGGCTGAATCTCAGCTCCTTGCTGAGGGGATCCGACGATAACCACATCGTCAAAACCTCGGGCCTGTAGCCCGCTGAACAACTCAGGATGGGTCTCTTTCAGGTATCGAGCGTAGTATTGACTCACCACGGTGTCCACGAAGGATTCGACTTTATCGCGGTGCACCAGATTGACCGTGCAGCCGCCAAACCCGGCACCGGTCAGCCTGGATCCCACGGCTCCGGCAGAACGCGCCACACGAACCAACTCATCAAGTGCCGGACAGCTGATACCGTAATCATCGCGGCATGAGGCGTGCGAGGCATTCATCAGTTCCCCGAAACGGATCGCATCGCCGGCGCTGAGGGCCGTCACGGAGTCCTCCACTCGCTGACCTTCGGTCACCACATGGCGTATACGGCGCAACAACGGAAACCCTTCCGTCGGCGTAGGCAGAGTGCTACCGTCAACGAGACGCATGTAGCGTTCGGCGACCTCGTTCGATGTGATACTCAAGAAATCCGCCACCTGCTGTTGAGTCCAGTAAGCATCACCAAACAGCTTTTCCGCTTCCTCCAAGACTTGAGCGGGAGACAAGACCGACAGGATTTCGGAGATGCGCGCCGCCGAATCATCGACACCCCGATCGCTCAAGGCGCGTGCCAGGACGGCGGTAGCGATGCGACACTCTATGGGCAACCGGTTGTACAAAAGACGCGCTTCGGCCGTCTTGGGGGCCCGGATCATGCTATTACAGATGACCACCCGGTAGGCAGGCGGCAGATTCACATGGGTGATGCGCAGTGGGAAGAAATCGATCTTGAGAGCGCTTCCCGCCTGGGCCAGCAGGATGACCGCCTGATCCATGCCGCCACCCATTGTACCCACGTACCGCTCGGCTGCCGACATCTGTTCAGCCAGCTCCTCACGATCAAAGGACCACCTGTTCACGGTCAGCTCAGCGAGGGCTGATGCCACCACGAGAGCCGAAGACGAAGACAACCCGGCCGCGGCGGGCAGGTCACTCTCGATGAGAGCAGAAAAACCGCTGATCTCGCTCAAGGCCTTTCCACGGTTCAGGGCGTCGGTAACGATGCCTTGCACGCCGGCCTTTATGTAGTTGCCCCAATCACCCGTTGCATACGGCGCAATTTGCGGGGAAATCGTAAACGACCGCGGCTCATAGCGTTTTGCCGTGTTGTATATCTCCACACGTCGATCCGTTCGCGGTGCCAAAAGCAGGCGAACTTGGCGTTCAATGGCCATGGGCATGACAGGCAGTCCGTTGTAGTCTGTATGCTCGCCGATCAGATTGACACGACCAGGCACTCGTATGTAATGCGTAGGCGCCATGCCTGTCAGTTCCTTAAACTGCGCCACCAGATGACTGGGCATATGAAGACACCCCTTCGATAGGCCTGACTCACCGTCAAGGTCTACTCTTCCTTGAATAATTCCTGCGCTGCTTCCACGTCCTGCGGCGTACCGATATCCCGCCAATACCCCTCCAGGGGATATCCACGGATGTCGAGCCCGTCGGAAAGCATAGCCTGAATGGCGTCAGGCAGCTCGTACTCTCCGCGTGCACTTGGCTTCAAACGGGCCGTGTAATCGAATATGACGGGATCAAAGACATACATTCCCGCGTTATTCCAGTTCGTGGTTGACGTTCCTTGCGGCGGTTTTTCTATGATTCTTTCTACGCGGTTATCAGATCCGAGATAGACAGCCGCCCCTTTATACGGATCATCAATCCAGTTAAGTCCGAGTATGGCCCTGCTTTTTGTCTGCTCAAACGCCTGGATCATACCTGCATAGTTAGAAGCCGGCACCAGAATATCCCCGTAGGTCATAAAAAACGGATAGTCACCAACGACATCCTTGGTCAAGTGAAGGGCACTGCCGGTTCCATCGGGCACCGGCTGCCTTACGTAGCGAACACTCACACCCCAAGGAGTTCCGTCCCCAAAAAACTGCTCCACCACGTCGCCCAGATAGCCGATCACCAGGACAAACTCCCGCACGCCTACCTCTGACAACGCACAGACAATTCTCTCAAGGCATGGTTTGTCACCCACTGTAACCATGGGCTTAGGCCTTGTGCGTGTCAGCTCAGCCAAACGCGTTCCCTTGCCGGCCGCCAGTATTACCGCTTTCACCTTGATTAGCCTCCTGCGCAGCACCACGGACGGTGCCATCCCGCCGAATCAATCCGATCGTAGTGTTGCTGCCATGGTGCCGGATGATCGGCGGCAGTATTTTGGTTCAAACAACTGATCCCGAGTAACCCGATACAGGAGTGTGACAAAACAAACCTGCTCATCCTCGCCCATCTGCCGAACGCCACACGTCTTAAGGCGGTTAAGGTCTTTTCGCCCGTGCTTCTGAGAGATTTTCGCAAGCGATACCGCCCGGTGGCTCCGGCCCGTACTGAAACGGTCCAAGATTGCTAGGTCACTCGCCCGGGGCCAAGTGCCCGAGACACTCAAGAGGTGTTAGCCTCCCACTGTCGTCGCTCATGATCGAACTTCAAGGAACTCGGTCCGATCAAGTGCTCAACAGTCACTGTGTACCCGCCCTGCGCCAAACCATTTCGCTCGTACGGTTTTCGACTTTGATCCGGCATTACCCTCCCACTCGCACTCAGAGCCGATAATTCCACAGGTCGATTGAGGCGAGAGCGTTTGGTGTGGTGACAGCAAGGGACTGTTGCGGCCGACCACGAGCTAGGTTCCTTAGAGGCTCTGTGCGTTAGCGATGAGCTTCGCTCGTGACGTTATGCACCGCCTAAGTGAACCTAATATGCGCGTTCTCGCCCGTTGCGTCTCGTGTTTCGACGACGAGCCGACGTATCGAAGTAGGGCGTGGCGATGGCACGAGCCATACGTATCCGGGGCAGTACTGTGTGCAACAGTAAGTTCGACACCGTCTCTGTCGGTGGTCACCGAACAGAGTCTCTTGCAGTCTAGGCCCCCGTCTTTTGACGCTCAACCGTCCAACGTAGTTATGCCGGTCCTTGATTCCCTGTGACATGTGAGGCATTCTTCCTCGCCGGATTGCGGTGACAACAGATCTGCAGGGTTTTGCCCAATCCTTGAAGAAGTGCAGTCAGAGAGGTACAGAGGATATGCCTGCTTGGCCGCTGATCTCGACAGAGGTGAGGCAGCGCCGGCTTTCTACTATCGCCAGTCGCCATCTTGGCAAACACACTATGACTACAGGGAGTGCTAAACAGCGTGTCTAGTTATCCACGTGTTGCTTCGTTCCCGGACGCGCAGGCCTTTGCCGAACACATTGAATCACTGGGTGCTAACCTGCCCATAGATGATGAGATCATCCCTGGTTCCGAATCTCCCATGGCCGCTCCTTTGGTCATTGCCGGACGGGAGATCAGTAATCGGTGGTGCGTACACCCTATGGAAGGATGGGATGGCACGCCTGACGGGTATCCGAGCGATCTGACCAAGCGCCGGTGGCGACGTTTCGGAGAGAGCGGCGCTAAGCTGATCTGGGGCGGAGAGGCCGTAGCGGTGCGCCACGACGGCCGAGCCAATGCTAACCAGTTGCGTATCGGACCCGACACCGCCGGTAGTCTCGAACAGCTGCGCCAGATACTCGTTGACGCACATCGGAAACGGCATGGCACGACAGATGATCTGCTTATAGGGGTGCAGCTGACGCACTCCGGTCGCTACTGTCGCCCCAACGACAATCGCAAGCCAGAACCGCGCATCCTCTACCACCATCCCCTGTTGGATGCTCGCGTGGGTATAGATGCGCAAGACCACCGACCGATTCTCTCTGACATGGAGATCGATGATCTTATCGGCGACTTCGTGGCAGCCGCAAAGCTGGCCCAGGATATCGGCTTTGATTTTGTTGATGTCAAAGCCTGCCACGGTTATCTCGGCCATGAGTTCCTCAGCTCCTTCACCCGGCCGGGGTCCTACGGCGGCAGTCTGGAAAACCGGATGGCTTTTCTGCGAGAGATCATCAATGGTATCCAACGGGATTGTCCCGGATTGATCATCGGAGTACGATTGAGCGCCTTTGACTCAGTGCCCTACAAGCCGGGCACGGAAAGTCGTGGAGAGCCGGAGGACTTCGAAGACTTCCTCCCCTATCATTACGCCTTTGGATGCAACCCCGACAATCCATTGGAGATAGATCTGACCGAGCCCGTCGCTCTACTCACTGCGCTTCGTGATTGGGGAGTGGCGGCAGTCAACATTTCCGGCGGAAGTCCTTATTATAACCCGCATATGCAAAGGCCTGCCCTCTTCCCGGCGTCGGATGCCTATCAACCGCCGGAGGATCCGTTGACGGGGGTCATTCGTCAGATAGACGTAGCCCGTCAACTCAAGGAACAAGTGCCCGATCTGCCCATGGTCGGATCCGGCTATACCTATCTGCAGGAGTACTTGCCTCACGTCGCCCAGGCCGTAGTTAGAGCGGGTTGGATCGACAGCGTGGGACTCGGACGTATGATACTATCGTATCCGCATCTGCCGACGGACTGTCTCGAAGGGCAGCTTAACCGGAAAGCTATCTGCCGCACCTTTAGCGATTGCACCACAGCTCCTCGTCACGGTATGGTGAGCGGTTGCTACCCCCTCGATTCTTTTTATCGCGAAAGACCTGAACGGGCGAAGCTGATCAGTTTGAAGAAAAAATAGTCCTCTGGCATGAGAGAGTATACATGTCACAGGCAGTAGGAAAGGAGCGTGCGTCGTGAAACTGCTTATTGCTGTCGTAAGCAACGATGATGTGAAGACTCTGTTAAACGCTCTCATGGAGTCAGGACACAGAGCGACTCGCTTGGCGAGCACCGGCGGCTTTCTCCGCAAAGGTAACACCACTCTCCTCTTGGGCGTCAGAGACAATGACGTAGAGAAAGTGCTGCAGATACTGCGCCGCACGTGCAGACGACGCACCGAACCCTATCCGGTAAGCGTCAGCGAGCATCCTACCATTATCCCTCCGGAAACCGTGGAAGTGGAAGTCGGTGGAGCCACCGTGTTCATCCTGCCCATTGAGCGTTTCGTGCATATGTGAGGTCAGCGAGCCGCCAACCGCAGACGGTGACCGCGCAAGAGTCGGAATCACTCTTATTGAGCCTGGAATGCGTAATCCCCATACCGGAGCGATATCGCCGGTATGGGGATTAACTATGAAGGGTGAAATCGTGATGCCCGGTATAAAGCGAAGCCGCCGACGTTACACGTTCGCGGGATCGAATCGTCAATGTGCGTTTGGTCGGGAGTACCGCCTCTTAGGACTTGAATCTGAACACACACAAGCAGGAAGACGGTGTGTCGCGAAACACTCTTGTCTGCGAACGTATGTATCGTTCTTGGTCGTCAGACTGAAGCGGAGCCCCGTCATGTGTGGAGTTTAGCCTTTTGTGTAGAGTATCCTCCGCACGCGCAGGGACTGATCTCTCTCTTTGCTCAGTTCACAGAGTGAGCGAGCTCACATCTCACCTAAGCCGCTTAACTCTCACTTCCCATACTGCCGCGGACAAAGGAGGGCGGGCGCCGATCCTGTCGCTGGTCGAGAACGCAGACGGCTGAGCCCCTTGCCCCACCCACCCGCCACAGGAAAAGGACCGAAGCTCATGGTGAAATGGCCTCATCCAAATCGAGTTGGACTCTCTGAGTTATCTGCTGCAGGACGTCTCTGGGGGTCCCTGTTAAGCTGATTACCTGATCTTTTGCCCAGACGAGTTGTTCTCGAAAGAACCTGCTGTTCGGAAGCATTGGCAGATGAGGCCTTAGATTGGGTCCCATGAGTACCTCCATAATCGGACGATGCTCTGGATACATCTTGACAAACGCTTGAGCCGGCTCTCTAATGACTGGCATCCCTGTTCGTGTCCCGTTTCTCACTCCACTAAGACTCTGCTCCGGACTGGCATAAAAGCGAACGAATTCAAACGCTTCCTTCGAATGCCTTGTTCCCGCTGGTATCACCAGCATCAAGGCGTTCGTGGTACTTGCTTTGGGAAGCCCATTGACCGGATACGGCAGAAACCCATGTCCCCACTCCTGGTCCGGGGCGTTTCGTCTGAGCCTGGTGGCAATCCACGGTCCCCCCAAATGCATCGCCACTTGCTCGTTGATCAGAGCCCCACCGTCTTCAAAGCCTTGAATCTTGCTGAGTAAAGCCTGAATAGGACCCGGCCCGTATCGCTCAGGGTAGGATGCCATCCATTCAAACATCTCGACGACGCGGTCGTTATCGGCGGTGATGAGCATTCTCTCGGCGTCAAACCACTCGATGTTCCAGGGCGCAGCCCATGCAATCCAGTCTGCTTGCCAGGGCACAAAGCCCATCCGCTGAATGGTTCCCGTCGAGTCAATCTCTGTCAGTTTTCGGGCTAGCCTATCAAATTCAGTGATATCTTGCGGCAGATGTTCCGGGTCTAAACCCGCTTGAGCAAATACCCCTTTATGCCAATGCATCATGTATATGTCCGTGTCGTAGGACATCGCCCAGATCTTACCTTGATACTTCCACGAGTCCACAACACCAGGGGCATATGAGCTTAGGTCCAATCCGGCACTTGCGATGAAATCGTCAAGAGGCAGGATTAGACCTTGCTGGGCGAATCTTGGTACGTCAAACGTGGCGATAATCAGACTGACATCAGGTGCCGCCCCTGCAGCAATCGCGACGACAAGACTCCTATCGTTCTTCGGACCTACGAGTTCAACCTCTATATCGGGATAGGCCCGCTCAAAATCCGCGACCGTCGCGACATCTGAGGATCTGTCCGCGGTAAACTTGGTCCATACAGTCAGCTTGGTCTTGGCGGCACCATATTGAGGGACAAAAAGAACACATGCCGACGTAGCTACAAAGACCACACACACGAGACACCACAGGACTGGACTTCGTCTATGGAGTTTGTCGGTGCTCAACCAATCCCCCTCCTCTTACCCTTAATCAGCTTCAGATTGCGGACACTTGCTACGAGCCCTACAAGGCTTCCATCCAGGCGACCGCCTCCTCAAGAAGTGTCTCCTCGACCTTGCTCGTTGCTGCAATACTGTATATTACACATTTACCCCCCATAGCCCTTTCCTTAGCTTATTTCGATATCGTAAAAAGGGATCCGATATTCTCAATTGTATTGTTGAATGTTAACGCGGGTCAAGTCCTAAATGCGGTGTAAATTCGTCTCCCGGCTGTTGAGTTCAAACTTAGGCTGCGGTGTTTCGTTGGGGCTCCGTCTCAGTAGGTTTGTCGTTGCTTTCTGACCGTTTGTGCTCCCAATAGGCGTCCATCCGAAAGTAGTGCCGCCCGATCATCGCCCACTCCTCATCCTGCTCCATCAGCAGCGCTCCTAAGAGGCGTAGAGCTGAGTCGGTGTTAGGAGAGATGCCGATCACTCACTCCCGCCGCCGCACCTCCCGATTGAGGCGTTCGAGCCCGTTGGTACTACGCAGCCGGCGTCGATAGGACTCAGGGAGTGCCATGACGGCCATGGCGTCATCGAAGCCGGCCTCCAGGCACGTGACGGCTCGTTGCGCTGTCTGGGCGTATTCCGAGACGATGTCGTCGAGTAGACCGCGTGCCGTCTTGATGTCCGGCGCGTTGAACATGAGCCTCAGCTTTGCCTTCAATGTATCGTGATACCGCTTTGGGCAGGCGTC
>JBMNSS010000059.1:0-14323 GCA_050945315.1 Limnochordia bacterium
CTCATGCATTTTTCATAACAGGGCAATACTGGGCGGACATAGAAACACCCTCACACGCAAAAAAGCCCGCTAAACGGGCATATCAGCACCAGACAACACTATAGAACATTAGTTCTATCGACTCCCTCCTTCGGCACCAAGAAAAATGGGCCTCATCGCAGGCCCATTTTTTGGTACCTTCACTCAGGATCAGCTACGTTCGAGCCAGCCAGAAAGCGCCACAGCTCATCTTCCGCCAGCCGAGGGAGTGGCTGTGTCTCTCCGTTTCGCAGCACGATCACACTGTCTTCTTGCTCAAGCACCTCGCCGATGATGAAGGCGGGTACACCTACGTCTTCTAAGTGCGCGACAAGCCCCACCCCGTCGGGACATGTAATAAGCATCGTTCCCGAGGAGATAAGTCCCAAGGGATCCAGACCGAGATAATCACAGATGGAGAGTGTCTCAGGGCGAACCGGTATCTTGGCCTTCTCCACGCGAAATCCGAATCCGCAGGCCGCCGCCATCTCATATAGAGCGCCGTAGAGCCCTCCTTCGGTGATGTCATGCATGGCACTTACGCCGAAAGAGGCTGCGGCTATCCCCTCTCTTACGGCACTCAGTTCCTCGAAGAAGCTCGATGCTCTTTTCAGAAGGGAATCCAAGGCGTCCCTTGAGATCTGCGGGTCTTTCTCCTTTGAAGCTTGCCTGATCGTGTCAGCCCACTCATTGGCCAGGATGGCTGTGCCTTCGATACCGATTCCCTTGGTGACTACCACGGCATCGCCCGGCCTGGCTCCCGCCGAGGTCACATAGCGATTCTTTGGGGCTCGGCCGACGGCAGTCAAGACGACGAGTGGAGCGGTAACCCGGGACGTTATCTCGGTATGCCCTCCCAAGACTTCGATTCCTAGCTCTTCGCATCCATGTTCCACTTCATCCATGAGTTGAGTGATCAATGTCTCCTCCGCGTCTTCGGGGAGCAAGAGAACCACTTGAACACCAATCGGATAAGCGCCATTGGCTGCTACATCGTTACACGAAACGTGTACGGCGAGTCGGCCCGCCCCCGTAGCTACGCCCGTAATGGGGTCCGTTGATATCACACAGACTTCATCACCGAAATCGATGACCGCAGAATCCTCCCCCAAGGCGGCGTGAACCAACACGTCACTGCGCCGGTGAACGAAACGTCCGAGGACCAGACGCTCCAACTGCCGCGGATCAAGCTTTCCTACTCTCATACAGCATGACCCTCCTCCACCGTCAGCACTTGTAACATGTTTGTGCTTCCCGGAGGACCCGTGCGTACACCGGCGGCAATGGCGACAGTGTCTCCCGGGCTTATCAGTTGCGAGCGCAACGCAGCATCTATGGCGACGTCAAGCATATGGTCGATGTTGTCTGAGCGGGGCACCACTAAGGGGTGTACGCCCCAGATCAAAGCCAGTTGTCTGGCTACGTATCTATGAGGTGTCAAAGCGACAACAGGAATTCTTGGGCGGTACTTGGACACTAAACGGGCAGTGGCACCTGATTGCGTCGAGCAAAGGATCGCTGACGCGTTGACGCTGGCCGCCGTGGCGCAGGTGGCCCGAGCGATGGCTTCGGCAACGGAGACCCGGGCCCGCGGTACGTCGTCTTTGTAGTTGAGAACCTCTTCGGTGCGCTGACTGATCCTGTGCATGGTGCTCACGGCTTCTATCGGGTATTTGCCTACGGCTGTCTCTCCCGAAAGCATGATGGCATCACTGCCGTCAAAAATGGCATTGGCTACATCCGTTACTTCAGCCCGTGTGGGGCGCGGATTGCGTACCATGGAATCCAGCATCTGAGTGGCTGTAATCACGGGTTTGCCGGCAGCGTTACACTTTCTTATCAGCATTTTCTGCACCAAGGGCACTTCTTCCGGGGGCAACTCGATACCCATGTCTCCGCGGGCCACCATGATGCCGTCAGCAGCGGCAATGATCTCGTCGATATGGCGAACCCCTTCCTCGCTTTCCACCTTGGCGATGACCTGCATCGTGCTGCCGGTATCGGCAATAACGTCTTTTACCGTCTGTACGTGGTCAGCCCGCCTGACAAATGAAGCCGCTATGAAATCACAGCCGTGCTCGGCGGCGAAACGGATATGCTCAATGTCCCGTTGGCCCAAAGGAGGAAGGTCCACCGCCACGCCCGGGAGAGTGAGCCCTTTGCGAGACTTAAGCTCGCCGCCGGTGACCACGACACACACGACCGCAGAGCCTGAAACCGATTCCACATGCAGCTCAAGCAGACCGTCATCCAAAAAGACGACATTACCGGGCCTTACATCAAGAGGGAGTTTGGGGTAGTCAACAAAGATTGCGTCGCCGTCTTCAGCGGCTCTGGGATCTACGGTGAGGGTCACACGCTCCCCTTTCGCCACCATGCGCTTCCCGACCGGGACATCTCCGATTCGTATTTTGGGACCTTGGATATCGAGCAGAATGCCGACAGAGCGTTTTGCTCGGGCTTCCGCTTCGCGGATATTGGCAATGCGCGTTACGAACTCATCCGAGCTGCCATGTGAGCAGTTCAGGCGCGCCACGTCCATGCCGGCAGCGACCAGTGCTTCAACTTGGTCAAGGCTTTCAGTGGCGGGTCCGATGGTGCAGACGATCTTGGTTCTGCGCAAGCCCCTACACCCTTTCTCAGGAAAGTCAAGTATGATGAAAACAGTGTTCGATCGCGCTGAACCGGTGCTCAAATAGAAGATAAGACATGGGCGAGGCTATATAGGACCGGGTCAATGCTCTTGCGCATGGCCAAAGCCTCATCAATATCGAAGGTCCGAATATCACCTTTTACCATGCTGACTACTCGGCCACCCCTATCCGCGGCCAACAAACCTACTGCAGCGTGCCCAAGACGGGATGCTACTATCTGATCCAGAGCTGTCGGGGTTCCACCTCGTTGCAGGTGACCGAGAATGGTGATTCGAGTCTCCAGCCCTGTCTTTTCCATAATGTAATTCCCCACGTACATGGCAGCGGACTTGGGGCCGCCTTTCGCCGCCCAGGCTTCAGTGCCGACTCCTTCAGCGACCACGACTATGCTGTGGGCTTTGCCGACCCGAAAGGCGAAGGATATGCGGGCACAGACTCCATCGAGGTCAGCGGGAACCTCGGGGATCAAGATGGACTCGGCTCCACCCGCTAGGCCGGCATTAAGAGCTATATAGCCCGCCTCCCGGCCCATCACCTCGACTACGATGATGCGCTCATGCGAAGTAGCGGTATCCCGGATCTTGTTTATGGCACCGACCACGGTATTGACGGCTGTGTCGAAACCGATCGCCTGATCTGTACAGGGAATGTCGTTGTCAATGGTTGCAGGGATAGCGACCACAGGCACGCCGGCGTGAACCAGATCACGCGCACCACGAAAAGATCCGTCGCCTCCGAGAACAATCAGTCCGTCGATGCTGAGGCGTTTGAGAACTCCAAGTGCCTTGGCCAGCCCTTCCGGCGTCTTGAACTCCTCGCTGCGCGCACTGCGTAGTATGGTGCCTCCTCGGTGTATGATATCGGCGACCGATCGAGATGTGAGCTCTACGAGCGCGCCCTGAATTAAACCTTGAAACCCCCTCTCAATACCGAAAACCCGAATACCTTCAGATAACGCGCTACGCACAACCGCGCGAATGGCGGCGTTCATTCCGGGGGCGTCTCCGCCGCTTGTAAGAACGCCGATTCGAGCCGGCTTGGGCATGGCATATCCCTCCTGCCGAAGCACTTCTTTAGTGATGCGGAAGCGGCAAGAATGGTCGCGATCGGGAATGAGCAATAAGGCCTTAAAGCTTGCTATCCCAGAGGGCTAGTCTGACCAATCCTTCTGTATCGTTCCAGTCGCTTCGCAATGAGTTGTGATGATGGTGTCTGAGAAAGCTCAGCCAGATGCCGCACTATAGCTGCTTTTATGGTGGCGGCAGTTGCAGCAGGGTCTCGATGGGCTCCTCCGAGCGGTTCAGGGAGGACTTCATCAATAACACCCATCTCGAGCAGATCAGGTGCAGTAAGACGCAGTACGGCAGCCGCGTCTTCGGCACGGGCGGTATCTTTCCATAGGATCTGAGCGCACATTTCCGGGGAAATCACGGAGTACCACGCATTCTCCAGCATGAGTACTCTGTCCCCCACTCCGATGGCCAATGCTCCTCCGCTGCCGCCTTCACCAGTAATGATACAGATAATCGGAACTCGGAGAAAAGACATATGACGGATGCACTCAGCAATCACTACCCCTTGGCCTCTCTCTTCGGCCTCGACACCGGGGTAGGCGCCGACCACATCTATGAGGGATACAACCGGTCGGCCGAATTTCCCAGCTTGGCGCATCAGGCGTAAAGCTTTGCGATAACCTTCAGGATGCGGTAGACCGAAATTGCGCCGAATGCTTTCCTTCGTGTCTCGTCCCCTCGCCTTTTGTGGTCCTAAGACAGTGACGGGCCGTCCGTCAAGATAGGCGATGCCCCCAACGATCGCTGCGTCATCGCGCACGGTCCGGTCGCCGTGCAATTCGACAAAACCTGTGAAAATGGATTCAATATAATCAAGAGTCGTCGGGCGATCCTTATGACGAGCCATTTGAACCCGTTGCCACGGAGTTATATCTGCATAGATCTCTTGACGAAGGCTATCGGCCTTGCGCTCCAGCGTATGAATCTCTTCCGTGAAATCGATGCCTTTTTCCTTCGTAAAGTCTTGCAGTTCTTTGATGCGCTTTTCCAATTCAACGAGTGGTTTCTCCCACTCGAAGATGCTGTTGACCACTTAGCTCACCTACCCATGAGGGCCCTCCCCAGCAACTGACAGGCTTCATCGAGCTCTGCCTCAGGCACGAGGATCTCATAATGGCGGATCTCGCCGTGTTTATGTCTTATTTGCCGCGAACGGGCAAGTATTCCGTTTTTGCTCAATTCGTCGAGGATACGATCAGCCGCGCTACTTGAGCGAGCCACGTAGACGACTACCCACACTCCGTGTACCTCCCCGGAAACGACAAGATGAAGAGCGAGCGCGCGTGCTTAATGAAATATCGCCTCGGCACGCTGTAGTATCGCCCCGACGTCGATAAGTCTTGCATGAGGCAAGGACTTGAGGGTGGCTAGAAGGGTTGTCTGCCAGGCGCGGCTCCATGGAAGCAGGCGTTGACGTAGCAGCGTGACTGTGACGGCTCCGGCCATATAAATAACGGAAGCACCGATAGCTACCGGCCTCCGACGAAAAAACAGGTGTACCAAGACTGCTGTGTCATGGACTTTGTCTAAAAGGCGTCGCACCAGGGCCCTCCTGTTCAATCGGTTCAGTCACCGGATTCGGCCTCACCGTGTTTCGTCCACACATGAGCCCGACCACGGATCTTGATAGCCGAGGTGTGCTCGGTAAATTGGGCTATCAGGAGTTCTCCCTTGTCCAGCTTTTCAGTGTGGTGAAATTTTGTATCGCTGCCACGCGTTAGACCAATGATTGTCACTCCGTCTTCTAACGCTTTGACCATAATGAAATCAGCACAGATAGGTATCTGGTTATCCATTCTGGCCCACTTCCTTTTGTAATCGCAGTACGGAAAAGCTTATCTCTTGGCTCATTGAGTCCGGTGATTCCTCTCTGAGCACATCGGCTCCTAGAGTATGAAGTTTCTCGCTCAGTCCTTCGTATCCTCTGTCAAGTATCTCCAAACCCGAGATCCGGGTCTCGCCGACGGCGCCTAAAGCAGCGACCACTAGGGCCGCTCCTGCCCGAAGATCTGTGGCCTCTACGGGAGCGCCCGACAATTGCTTGACGCCTCGCACAATCGCCGTATCATGCTCGACACGAATATCCGCTCCCATTCGTCGCAACTCATCGACGTACCGGAATCTGTCAAAGATCGTCTCCCGAATGACGCTCGTCCCGTCGGCAGTAGACATCAAAGCGACGAAAGGTTGCTGGAGATCGGTAGGAAATCCCGGGTACGGTGCAGTCTCCACGTCACAGGCCCTGTGTTTGCCCCGAGAGACAATGAGGATGCTGCTATCGTCCTCTTTGATCGCAACTCCGGCTTCGATTAGCTTAAGGATCGGTGAACGCAGATGTTCAGGCGTTACATCCTTCAGTAACACCTCTCCACCGGCCATGGCCGCACACATAAGATAGGTTCCCGCCTCTATACGATCACAGATGATACCGTATTCGGTGCCATGGAGTCTATTGACTCCTTCTATCCGAATCACATCTGTGCCTGCGCCGCGCACCCGAGCGCCCATGCTGTTGAGAAAGATTGCCAGGTCCACGACTTCAGGCTCCTTGGCCGCGTTCTCCAAGATAGTGACACCTTCCGCTCTGGTGGCGGCGATCATGAGATTGATGGTGGTACCTACGCTGGAACGATTGATAAAGACACTTGTGCCTTCCAGTCGTGACGAAATTGCTTTGACGTATCCGTGCTCGATGGTCACCTTTGCGCCCAGCTGTTGGAAACCACGAATATGAAAATCGACGGGTCTTGAACCTATGGCACATCCTCCGGGGAGTGGAACTTCTGCACAGCCAAGACGGCCCAATAGCAGGCCCGCTGTATAGAACGAGCCGCGTTCACGCCTGACAAGATCATACGGAGCTCTATGGTCGTTGATCCCGGCACCTTTAACGTGGATGCGGCCTTTGTCATCCATGTAGACCTCAGCACCCAGGCTTCTGAGGATGAGGCAGACCGTCAAGACAGAGGTGTCACGTGGCACGTTGTCTATTATGCTTTCTTCATCGCTCAGTGCCGCCGCTATTAAGATGGGCATGGCACTGTTTTTGGATCCGCTAACCGAGATCTCCCCCCGTAGGGGGTTACCACCCCGGATAATGAGATGCGCCATTCAGTGACCTCCTAGATCAAGCCTCTTGCCGAGGCGTGAAGGCCCGGCCGGGTCTTGCCGGGCCCTGTTACATCACACGCTTGCTTCCATAGCCAAGGGCTGCTTTCCTGCTACGGCCGCTTAGTGTAGAAGGCCGGTTTGGATTGCATAGCTCCAGTTCTTACCAAAATTGTTGTCCCAATTCCCCGCCCCGTCATGAAAGCACATCTCTAGCCGACCTCCGCTGGCCGCACGTATGGTACAAGTCCAAACGGATGGCGATGACTCTGTCATAGGAATGTCACGCACTTGCTGCCAAGCTCCCGGACCGACGCCGTAATGCAAAAAGACCTGACGCGCTCCCGATTTGGCCAATGAACCCGCGTACCAAATCTGGACCTCTTCCCCGGCTGCAACGGGGGTCGGGGTCACAAGCACGCCGTCCCCTTTGAAAATGCTCTCTTTCGGGGGCGCAACTGAGTCCATGACGGCGACTTGCGCCTCTCCATCGAGGCTGGCAGTCTCAAAGTCCAGAGAGCGACGGGTCCGGTTGGGGATCAATGCCCTACGCACTGCATCAGCCAAGCTTCTCACACCTATCACCCCCTCGCGGTAGTAGGCTTCCATGGCGGATCTACTTTTACCCCGGCAAGGGGAGTACGCGGCGGTACGAGTGCCCAGTGTGTGTACCTTGGACCAGTGCCACACACAAGTGCGAAAAACATATAACACAAAAAACCCGCCCAATGAGGCAGGCTTTTTGTGTTTGGTACCCCCACGGGGATTCGAACCCCGGTCGCATGGCTGAGAACCATGTGTCCTAGGCCTCTAGACGATGGGGGCCTATGGCTGGGGGACCTGGATTCGAACCAGAACTAATTGGTCCAGAGCCAATCGGGCTGCCGTTACCCCATCCCCCAGTGACAGATGAAATTATACCATCACTTGCTCGTGAATGCAACCCCCTGTCGAAAAAAGTTGTCATGCCCTGTCGACATCGCGGCACACGCTACAGTCGGCATGCACCAGCGAGTCTACTACGTCGCGCAAGAGCCTGCAGACAATGTCTCCGCCGGCCTGCATTCTCTGAACCACGTCATCATGCTTAAGAGCGATCGGGCTCAGCCCGGCACCTAGATTGGTGACCAAAGCGATAGTCGCATAGCATATGCCAAGTTCCCTAATCAATACCACCTCAGGGACACCGGTCATGCCCACGACGTCTCCACCCAGCATCGCAAAGGCGGCTACTTCCGCAGGAGTCTCATAGCGCGGACCGTTTGTGCACACGTAACAGCCCGTCTGATGAATCCGGACGGGGAGATCCTCGCCAGCCGCCGCCATGGCCTGACGTAGAGTAGGACAGTAAGGCTGTGTCATGTCCGTGTGAACGACACGACCATCATCACCGTCAAAGAAGGTGCTGGGACGTCCGGAGGTCAGATCTATAAACGAGTCGATCATAACGAGATCCCCGGGCCGGATCTCCTTACGAAGGGCGCCCACGGCGGCTGTGGCCACTACGGCTTCTGCACCGAGATGGCGAAGAGCCCAGGCATTGGCTCTATAGTTGATGCGATGGGGAGGAACTGAATGACCTGTGCCGTGGCGGGCTAAGAAGAAGACCCTCTCACCCCTTCCATGCTGAGATTCCTGCAGCATGACGGGGCCAAACGGTGTCTCGACCCTGAGAGGCTTCGTAACGCCAAAGAGCATCCGGGAATCAACACCTGTGCCTCCAATAACAGCCAGACGCAAAGTCATTCCTCCTTTTCGCAAAGGTAGGTGTCGGCGGGACCTGCCCACCGACACGATACGATGCAAGAATCAGCTCTGTAGTCTAGCTACAATAGCGTCTGCCATCTCTTGCGTACCGACGGCACTCGGATCGTCCCGATCCTCTTTCAAGTCGTAGGTGACGAACCGTCCCTCGGCGAGGACGGCTTTCACTGCCGATTCCAGGCGCCGTGCGGCATCTTTTTCGCCCAGATAATCAAGCATCATCATGCCGGAGAGGATCAACGCGCAGGGGTTGACCTTATTGAGGCCCTTGTACTTGGGTGCCGACCCGTGAGTTGGCTCGAAGACTGCCACTCCGTCACCGATATTGGCTCCGGGGGCCATGCCTAATCCGCCTACGAGTCCCGCACACAGATCTGATACAATGTCCCCGTAAAGATTGGGCATAACCAGCACATCGTAAATCTCGGGCCTCTGGACCAGTCGCATGCAGATGGCGTCTACAAGGCACTCGTCGTATTCGATACGCCCCTCATACTCCTTGGCGACTTCCCGGGCAACCTCGTAGAACAAGCCATCAGTGAGCTTCATGATGTTAGCTTTCGCCACCGCTGTTACCCGTTTTCTGTCATGGGCCAATGCGTACTCAAACGCATACTTCACGATGCGCCGTGAAGCCTCCACGGAGGCAGACTTGACCGAGATGGCCGATCCGGGGCGAATCTTCTCCGGGGCCCAGCTGCGAATAGTTTCGGCTTCGACACTGTTGCCGGCAAACTCCACGCCGGCGTATAGGTCCTCGGTGTTCTCGCGCACGACCACTATGTCCACATCTGTGTAGCGAGAACGTACGCCCGGGTAGTAGGTACAAGGACGAATGCATGCGTACAGACCCAGTTCATGTCGCAAAGCCACGTTGACGCTACGGAAACCGGTACCGATCGGCGTCGTGATCGGACCCTTGAGGGCGACCTTGTTGCGCCGAATGGACTCCAGTACATCCGGGGGCAATGGCGTCCCGGTCTGTTCAGCCACATCAGCTCCCGCATGCTGTATTTCCCACTCAAACTTCACTCCTGTGGCTTCCAACACACGCTTAGCCGCTGTCGTCAACTCGGGGCCGACACCATCACCGGGAATCAGAGTTACTTTATGTACCACAATCTTCCCTCCGCTTGTTGTCACGCTCATTCAGGGGCTTGGTCGGGTTGTATGATCTGTCGCAGGGCCTCCCAAGGCAATACCGCGCATTTGACTCGCACGGGAAACTTGACCACGCCCGAGAGCGCGACCAGATCGCCCAACGATTCATCGTCTTCGTAGGGCTCGCCGCGCATCATTCCCCTGAAATCACTCATGATCTTCACAGCTTCTTCGAGTGACCTGCCCTTGATGGCCTCAGTCATCAGCGAAGCCGAAGCCTGACTGATGGAGCAACCGCGTCCGAGAAACGCGACTTCCTCAATACGATCATCGACGATACGTGCGTAAAGGGTGATCTCATCACCGCACAGGGGATTGGTGAGTGTTAACGATACCGTGGCATCGCCCAACTCCGTGTGATTTCGCGGTGAGCGATAGTGCTCCATGATCACTTCCCGATAGAGATCATCCAATGCCATGGCCGAAAAACTCCTTCGTCTTTCTCAGAGCATGGGCTAATGCGTCTATCTCCGCTTCCGTGGTGTATAGATAGAAGCTTGCTCTTACCGTTGCCGGCACATCAAGCCACGTCATCAACGGTTGGCAGCAGTGATGTCCGGCGCGTACTGCTATGCCCTGTTGGTCGAGGACTGTGGCCACGTCATGCGGATGAATATCCCCCAGGTTAAACGTGACCAATCCTCCTCTGGGGTGTTGCGGACCGTAAATGGTCACGCCGGGAATATCCCCCAAGAGACGCATAGCGTATTTCATAATCTGTTGCTCATGTGCATGGATATAATCCATCCCCAGCTCCGTCAGATAATCGATGGCCGCGGCGAGTCCCACGGCACCGACCACATTGGGAGTCCCGGCTTCAAAACGCCACGGGCGCTCTTTCCAGTCCGCCGTGTCCAGGCTCACCGAAGATATCATTTCACCGCCGAACAAGAACGGCTCCATTTCGTCGAGAGCGTCCGCTTTGCCGTAGAGAACCCCGATACCGGTGGGTCCACACATCTTGTGGCCGGAAAAGGCCAAGAAATCGCAGTCCAAAGCCGTGACATCCACCGGCATATGCGGAACACTCTGTGCTCCGTCGACGAACACCCGGGCTCCTACCTGGCGCGCCGCCGAGATAATCTCATCTAAGGGGTTGATCACTCCGAGGACGTTTGAGACATGGGTTACGGCGATAAGACTGGTCTTTTTCGTGATGACCTGGGGCAGCCTTCCCACATCGATGGTTCCGTCACTGCGGAGTGGCATAAACACCAGTCTCGCACCTCTGCGGCGTGCCAGCTGTTGCCAAGGTATTAGGTTGCTATGATGTTCCATTGGCGTCAGCAGGAGCTCGTCACCCGGATTGATGTTCACGCCCCATGACCAAGCCACAAGGTTAATGGCTTCAGTGGTGTTCCTTACAAAGATCACCTGTTCGGCAGCAGGAGCCCCGATAAAACGAGCGACCTTGGCCCTGGCCCCCTCGTATTGCGCGGTGGCCCTTTCACCGAGCGTGTGGATGGCCCTGTGCACGTTTGCATTGTCATTTCGGCAGTACTCGTCGATCGCTTTGATCACGCTTAAGGGCATCTGAGAGGTGGCTGCGCTGTCGAGATAGACTAGCGGTTTGCCATGTACGAGTTGGTGCAGTATGGGAAAATCCTCGCGTATCAAAGATACGTTCATATGGCAATCTTCCTGTCGATAAGCTTCATGAGCCTTGTCTGCTCCTCCTGGGCCGGCACGCGCTGAATGATGGGTGCCAGGAATCCGTGGATGAGCATCCGCTTGGCGATCTGTTCGGACAGTCCGCGGCTCATGAGATAGAATAGCTGATCCTGATCGATCTGACCGACAGTGCTAGCGTGCCCGGCCTGGACTTCTTCGACACCTATCAGAAGCTCCGGCGTGGTGTCGATCCGGGCATGCTCGGAGAGCAATAGGGTGTTCTGTCGCTGGAACGCCGAGGCATGACGCGCTGTGGCATCAATTGTTGCCCTGCCTACATAGACGGTGCGTGCTTGTTGGGCCAATACGCCTCTGGCCAGGATGTCACTGGCAGTATGTTCACCTTCATGCAACATATCTACTGCGAGATCGTAGCGCTGTCTGTCAGAACCCAGGAAGAGTGCCAAGCAACTGGACTGGCTACCCGCTCCTTGGAGGTGCGAAAACGTCTTCTCGCTGCCGGCGCGCCCCCCAAAGCTTCCCAAAAGCCAGTCTACACTTGCGTCCGGCTGAAGCAATGCCCGCCTGAGGATATAATGACAAGTATCGGCGCCCAGATTTTGCCAGGCGTTATACTCAACGTACGCACCCTCCTGAGCGATAACCTCTACCACGTCGACTGCCAGCGCGAGATCGGACGACTCATCCGTTTGTAGCAGCCTGAGACGAGCCCCTGTATCGGCGACGATCACAGTATGGTGAAAGGATCCTTGATCCGAGTCATCATGGGTGCGATCAACGACCAAAACCAAGTCAACCTCTGTGTATGGGGGGACATACACCAGACAGCCTGAATTCATGTTCGCGTAATGCAAGGCGACGAATCTCTCCGTCGTCGGCTTGACTACTGAACCTAAGAAACGATTAGTCAATTCGCTGTCAGTGACAGAGGGTGAAAACAAGTCTTGAAAGATGACGCCTGCGGGCAGTGACTGTGACATCACCTCACAGGCGAGCTTGGGTTTGGGTGTGACCACCTTGACGCGAGGCCAGACAGAAGTGTCGTACCAGTTGGGATCCGGGAGAGCCTGGAACGCTTCGAGGGCCTCTTCGCGCAGCTCTGTCAGCCGTTCTTGCTTGGCTCTCAATTTGCGATCCCCTCCCGGATCCAGTCATAGCCTCTCTGCTCGAGTTCATCGGCCAGGTCAGGGCCACCCGAGCGAACGATCCTACCGTCCATGAGAACGTGTACGAAATCAGGTTTCAGGTACTCGAGGATACGTTGATAGTGCGTAATGACAATGATGCCCAGCTGCGGAGTGAGCAGCTGATTCACTCCACCGGCCACTACTCTTAAGGCGTCAATGTCCAATCCTGAGTCTGTCTCATCGAGGACGGCGATCTTGGGCTCAAGCATTGCCATCTGGAGTATCTCGTTGCGCTTCTTCTCGCCGCCGGAAAAACCCTCATTGAGGTAACGATTGGCAAAGGCGGCATCCATTTCCAGGTAGGTCATCTTTTCTTGCAGCCTTCGAGTGAACTGCATCAGCGTGAGCTCTTGTTCCGGGGTGCGGCGGGCATTGCACGCAGCACGTAAGAAGCTGGCAACGCTGACTCCCGGCACCTCTTGGGGATATTGAAAGGCCAAGAAAAGGCCGGCTTTGGAGCGTTCATCAGGGGTTAAGCTCAATATGTCTTGATCGTCAAGGACAACTGACCCGTCCGTTACTTCGTATCTTGGATGGCCCATCAACGTGAAGGCCAGGGTGCTTTTTCCTGAGCCGTTAGGTCCCATGATAGCGTGAACTTCGCCCCCGCGCACACGCAGCGAGAGCCCCTTGAGAATAGGTGTATCTTCGACACTCACATGCAGATTGGATATGTCCAAATGCGTTCTCACAAATGCCGCCCCATTTCTTGCTCTCGAAAGCCCATCCTAGGCCAGAAGTTGCTTGCATTATAGCAGAAGCGCTGGCGATGTCACAAGCATTCGCCCCAACTAACTCAAGATTCTTGTAGGGCGGAGTTCCTATCCTCCCGGATGCTCCTGGTATGGGTTGAAGCGAGGCCCGACCACAAGGATAATACCTATGGCCGCAGAATAAATACACCTATATACCTTATACCTTATATCCTGCTAGCCAATCGTCTTCGTGGTGCGTGCAAGATCTCCGTAGCTCAGCGTGGCGGCTACTCGCAATGGAGCCACGCAATGCCATCTGGGGTTGCGTGCGGTCCGAATCGTTACCATAGCAACCCTCTGATGGCAATCCCGGGAGGCACTAACACTCACTGTCACTCTTGGTAGGTGCCGGGCAGGAGTTGAACTGTTAAAGTCACGTTGGATACAGGGGCGTATTATGGGACAGCTGTTAGGAAGGAGATCGACATGAATGTACTACTGGACCGATTAAAAGAAGTAGCTTACTCCGTTCTTCCGATCACTTTTATCGTTCTGATTCTAAGCGCCACGCTGGTGCCCATAGAACAATCAGCCTTAATCAGGTTTGTCATCGCGGCGGGGGCAATAATCGTTGGTCTGGCCATATTCCTCATAGGGGTGGAGCTCGCCATTGATCCCGTTGGTAAGCATATAGGTGCGTTGATTGTAAAATCAGCCAGGCTTTGGGTGGTTGTGGCAGTGGGGTTGGTATTAGGATTTTTGATCTCTATTGCCGAGCCTGACCTGCACGTCCTAGCTGAACAGGTGGATTGGGTGACCGGCGGGCTGATTTCCAAGGCGGCAGTGCTGGTAACAGTCTCTTTGGGCGTAGCAGTGCTGATCACCCTTGGCTTGATTCGTATCATGTTCAAGATACCCTTATCTTGGTTCTTTGCTGGCAGTTACCTGGCGGTCTTATTCATGGCTTTGTTCAACTCCCCCGAGTTTTTGGCCATTGCTTTTGATGCCTGCGGTGCCACCACGGGAGCGTT
>JBMNSS010000060.1:0-14237 GCA_050945315.1 Limnochordia bacterium
TCTGGCCGCCTCCGCCTGTCTCCAACTCGCCGGATTGCCAATTCTGATGGCTGTCGCCAATGTCTCAGGATTCTCCACCGGTTTACCTCTGACGATCGGCGCCGCGCCGGCTGCCTGGAAGCCCAACATACGCGGCAGGTTCGTCACTCTTCGGTCCTGTCGATACTCGCAGAAGCCCTTCCAGTAGGCGGTAATATTACCTGCATTGCCCACCGGTATGGCCAAAAGATCCGGAGCCTTTTTTAAGACATCACAGATCTCAAAGGCAGCGGTCTTTTGCCCTTCGATGCGATGAGGGTTAAGGGAATTCACCAACGTGATGGGGTAAGCTTCTGTGATCTCACGCACCACACTCAAAGCGTCATCAAAATTGCCCCGCACCGCCAGTACTCGGCTTCCGTGCATCAACGCTTGACTGAGCTTGCCCATGGCAATGGCCCCTTCGGGTATGACCACGATGGCCGATATCCCTGCCCGAGCAGCATACGCAGCAGCGGATGCAGAGGTGTTTCCGGTAGAGGCGCACATGACGGCCTTGGATCCCTGCTCTACCGCCTTGCTTACGGCGACTGTCATCCCCCGGTCTTTGAAGGATCCCGTCGGATTCAAGCCTTCGAACTTCAGAAAGAGCCGCCCCCTGATGCCAAGCACACGGGTGAGGTTATCAGCGGGAATGAGCGGGGTATTGCCTTCGAGCAAGCTTATGACAGGCGTCTGCTCACTTACCGGAAGAAAATCTCGATACTCCTCAATGATCCCTCGCCAGCTCATCAGTCTATTCCCCTTCCACCCGGATCACGTTGCTGATCTCACGCACGACGGACAGATTGCATATCCGACTCAGGGCTGAACGCACGTTCCGCTCTTTGGTGAGGTGCGTGACAAAGACCAGACTGACAGGATCCTGTCGGTGTCCTTTTTGAATCACGGATTCTATACTCACGTCAGCCTCTCCAAAAACGGTAGCTATGGCGGCCAGCACACCGGGCTTGTCAATCACCCGGGCATGAATATAGTACCGGGATACTGTATCCTCAATAGGAAGCACAGCCTGACGTGTCAGAGGTACACTGAGCGGCAATCTCACTCCGCTGCGCAGGCTACGAGCGGCATCTATGCAATCGGCCACAACGGCGCTGCCCGTCGGCAAGCTACCGGCGCCTCGTCCGTAAAACATCAGATCCCCCACTGCGTCGCCCTGCACAAACACGGCGTTGAAAACATCAGACACGTTGGCCAGAGGATGTGAAACGGGAATCATCGTGGGATGGACGCGCGCCTCGATAGCTCCATCCTCTTCTTTGGCGATGGCGAGCAGCTTAACGACCATGCCCAACTCCTGGGCGTACTCAAGATCCGCCGGCGTGATTCGCGTGATGCCCTCTCGGTATATATCGTCGATGTCTATCTCGACTCCAAAGGCTATGGAAGACAGAATAGCCAGTTTGTATGCTGCGTCATGCCCTTCAACGTCGGAGGTCGGGTCAGCCTCGGCATAACCACGCGCTTGAGCCTCCGCCAAGACCGAAGCAAAGCTGCTTTTTTCGCTGGCCATTTTCGTCAACATATAATTTGTGGTCCCATTGATTATCCCCATCAAGGCCTGGACCCGGTTCGCGGCCAAAGACTCTCTGAGCGCCTTGATGATCGGGATTCCTCCGGCCACGGATGCCTCGTAGTAAAGACCGCCTCGCCCTTGCGCCAAAGCGGCACTCAGTTCCTTGGCATGTTTGGCCAGCACTTCTTTGTTGGCGGTTACCACATACTTGCCCGCCCTTAGAGCGTGCAATATGTAGCTGAGGGCCGGCTCCGTGCTCCCGTCGGGGCATCCGATGGTTTCTACCACAATAGGCATTGTCGGATCGTTCAACAGAGCGTAAGCATCTGTAGTCAGCAGACCAGGGTCCGGATTCACTTGACGCGGCTTGTCAATGGAGCGCACAAGGATCCCGCCTATCTCAAGCGGAACCCCGGCGCGAAGCGCGATCTGATCCCTGCTGCGTTGAAGAATCTGCCACGCGCCACTTCCGACATTGCCCAAACCAAGCAAAGCTATCTTGACTGGCTCCAAGATGACATCGCCTCCAACAGACATAGCTGATGAAAAATTATACCACGGGGGAAGCCCCGGTGGTGAGCCGACCCATAAATACTCTATCGACTACCCTACCACATCCTCAACCGATTGACTATCCGTCCGATGACGTCCCGGGACTGTTTGCTGGTCATCATGCAACGGCCTTGTTGAACAAAGACATGGCCGGGATCCCCGTGCGCTCCAGTCGAGATTGAGGCACTCTGTTGAGGCTGACTTGCCGCAGACACGGGCTGCGAAGCTCTTCTACCACCCCTCTAGTCCGGATGAAAAGCAAAGCAGCCTCACACGGGAGTTCGTCCTGCCCATAGCATTCCCCGTCGGGGTCACCGCTCTTTTCTTCTATATCGTAGCCTGCACATACCTGCCTCCCAGGACTGACCCTCATGTTTGCAGAACAGTAAAATGATAAGAAAGCACCGATAAGCAACGGCTTATTATCCGATCCACGCAGGATACATATTGATTTATGGAAAAACAAGTGATGTATGGACACCATATACATTTAGCCAATGGAAAGGCGGGCTGAAGATGCGCGCTACGAATAGAATCGTCAAGTCCTTTTCCATGATGATTGTCATCCTAACCCTGTTTTCCTGTGAAGCAGCGGCTCGTGTACGGATTGAACATGCCGCCGGTTCCGGACATGGACAAATGTATATAGATGCCACAATAGAGATCGCAGCCCTGTTCAACGAGCTGCAAAGCGAGATCACGGTAGAGGTGACAGTGGTCCCCGGCAACGAGCCGCTCATCGTACGCACAGCCGCCGGCGTTCCCCCTGATACGTTCACCGCCATCGGCTACGGTGATCTGGCGGGTCGCGATATGCTACTCCCATTGGATTCGTTCTTGAAAAGAGATGATTTGGCCAAGGCCTTTGTTCCGGCATCTCTTGAACAAGGCCGATGGCTCGGTCAGTTGGTTCAGTTGCCCTTGTTTGCCCAACCGGCTGTAACCTATTACAACACCTGGCTTTTCGATGCCGCGGGGTTGCCCTCACCAAACGAACTGGCGGCTCAAGGTGATTGGACCTGGAATAGCTTGATTGATGTGGGACGAAAGATCGCCCAGGACAAAACCGGCGACGGTGTCCTGGAAGTTTTCGCGACCGGTGGATCATGGACAAGTATGGAGCGGCTTGTCTTTTGGATAGGCCAAAGCGGAGCCTATTATTTCGACAAGCTCAACAACCCCACGGCCAGCCGAGTAAGGACACCCGAGTTTGAGCGCGCCTTGACCTTTGTACACTCCCTGGGCCATGAGCATCGTATCACGGAAGTGAGTGGCCTGATCGGAATGGCTCTCACAAAGTTCTCCAACGGCGAAGCAGGCACGATGTTTGACGGCCCCTGGCGCATCGCCAAGGGCATCCGTGATTCGGGTATGCCGGATGAGTCGTGGGATATCGCTCCCATGCTTACTGGCCCCGGCGGAAATCCGGCTTTCATTCACTGTGACGGCGTACAGATCTCCAGCATCACTGATCATCCTGAGGAAGCCTGGAAGTGGGCAAGCTTCTTGGCCTCGGATCCAAGATCCACGCAGATACTCATGGATCGTGTGCAGCGACCTACGGCCCACATTCGCACTCTGATGCGCTATACGGAGATGATCACAGTGGATGGATATCCAGAGCACGCCAGGACATTCTGGGACATTTTGACCACAGCTACCACGGCTATACGTATTGTGCCGCTTATACCGAACACCGATCGCTTCTACGCCGTCCACTCTGCGGAGATACGCAGCTTCTTACAAGGCCAGCAGAGCGTCGTTACCACACTCGAAAGGCTGGACCATGCGTTCAGCCAGCTTCTCAAGGGAGATTAGGACCTCTGAGGAAAGCCCTGGGCAAGGGGTTCCGCCCTCTGCCCCAGGGCCTTTCTGTGCCGCTGTGGAAAACAGAGCGAAAGACGTTCATCATCGACAGCGCATACCCGGCTCGAAACGCCGGTACCCCCAAGGACTCCGGCGTTGAGGACCGGCTGAGTATGCGCACTGAGTGTAGCGAGCTGACCCGTGCCCGGAAGGCCATGCAATGGTCGGGGCCTGTTCCCACTGATCCCGTACGACGCGCGCTATCGACGCGAACTGCATGACGAAGATATCTGGAGACGATTCATCGATGGCATGGACTCCGCTCGTCCGGAACCCCACTTCCCCCAAACCTTGTCCCCATAGATGCTGGTGGCACCGCTCTCAATCCGATCATGCGTTTGCAGTGGCCTCCGGCACAGGGTCTGGCTGACGCGCGGCAACGTGTGGGTGCGGCGCTGGCTTCCGGCGCGAGGTGAGCGATACCGACGCCTGGCCATGATTACGCAGTCACTTCCCGGGCGGCTTAGTTAGGTGCTGGTCGGGCCGTCAAGACAGAGAAATTGGAGGACTGCCAGACGATATCCACAGAAAGAAACCCTGCCTCAACCAGGATCTTTCTCTCGTTGTCGACAGTAGTGGGAATATCAAAATGATACCTGCCTCGGGTAAGATCAACGCCTTTGGAAAGCAGTGCGCGGTATCGCTCGAGACACTCGTCAGCAGTCTCTGAGGATACGAAGTAATCCCCGACGATAAGGCAACCATCTGCCGTCAGCGCGTGACGCAGTTTGGGGTACAGCTCACGCTTTTCGTCATCCAGTAAGTGATGCAGTGTCGCCGAGGCGACGATGTATTTGAACTGACCCAGGGGATAGGAATAGGTCAGGTAAGACTCGAGGTGAGGCGTAATCTCCTTGTGGGCATATCTGTGCAGCAGCTTGTCCATAAGCTTCCTGGACAGATCGACACAGTGCACGCGTGCATCCGGCAACTTGCGGAAGATTCCCTCCAGTTCCAGACCTGAACCGCATCCAATATCAAGAACGGCGACGGGAGAACTCGTCGCTGTGACCTGATCGGCCAAAGCAGCATAGTACTCTTCAGCCCGATCGATGTGGGACGAGTGCACCTCGTCATAGGTTGCCGAAACATGATCAAAGAACTCACCCATCAGCATGAGGCCCTGCTCGCACATGGCAATCTCCTTTACAATCACCGGACCCGTTCGCTACGACACGTCAGCACCCAACAGATAGGAAAGACGGACGTCGCGCCAGACGTCTTGTCGACTTATGTGATTTCGGTATACCGCGGCGGTATCCTCTACTGCCAGAAGAAGTCCAATACTGTTACACCTCGCGAAATCCGGCCGCCGGATGGCGGCTTTGCAGCGTATAGATTGACAGGCAGGTGAAGGACCAGATACCCGATCCGAGTCTTCGCAGACGGGAAAAAAGAAGGATCGCTCGTATTCCACGCCAGCCATCTGCCTCTTGCCACAGAGCAGCAAACAGGCAACGGACCAAGCGCATCATCTGCCTCTTGTCGATAGGTGACAAGTATCTGGAGCATCTCGACTCTTGCCTCGGTAGACTCCCTCAGTCGGGAACCGGTCTTGCAGACTCAAGCCGACTCCCCACTACCTGACCGACGGTCGAACGGTGATGTTGGACTTAGCGCTAGCTTCGGTTCCACATGTGTGGCTAGAGGCCACGACTTCACGGTTGCGGATGATCAGTTCGACATCACCATCGCGGCCCCAGCATACGCACGGAGCTACATAGACTGCTCTGCTGTCGACCCAGGTGCCGAGCAGGATCTGGTTTCAACCATCTTCCTCGGACCTTCCCGCAATCCGTGTATCCCAAGCCATTTGCTGGGGAAGAAAGGACACTAGGCAAAAGGGAGGTGGATCTAGGCCGCGAAACGAATGCTGTCCTATTGTGATGATTCTACCCATGTTCAATTTCACTGATCAACGAGGATGGTGGATTCCCCGCTGACCATTCAAATCCTGTCGTTGCCGAAGTGTGATTCCCCATGGAATACGGGAGTATCCTCATTAGGAATATCACGAGTAAAGGTGGTTACAAAGAATGATAAACCCAATGCACAAGACTTCTTGGAAGAGATCCACTATGATGCTTCTTATCGCGTTCATTGCCATCGTGGTGACTTGCCAGGAGGTCTATACCGCTCCAAATACCACACTCAATATACTTGCCCGAAACATCCACGGGGATCTTCCAGAACCCGTTCTCCAGCGCTTCAGTGAATTGCACCCGAACGTGAGTTTTGAGATCATTTGGGGCACGTCTTCAGATATAGATACGAAGCTAACCACGGTGCTCGCCGCCGGTCTTCCACTTGATGTAGTCATCAGTATGAGTCTGCGTGGTTGGGTAAGCTACGCGGCACAAGGCCTTTTTCTTGATCTGGCACCGTACATATCAGCGGACCGGCAGGAACTCCAAGGAAAAGGCATCCCTTCTTTTGCACTGGACAGCATCAAGGTTCACGGCGCTACGCCCTACGTACCCTACAGCATCTGGTCATCTTGGGGCACCTTGTACAACGCCACGTTTTTTGATGAGGCCGGAGTCGTGCGGCCGGCTGCCCGCTGGGATGATAGGCAGTGGACCTGGAGCGAAATGGTCAAAGCGGCCAAGAAGCTGACGGTCACAAACTCGGAGGGAGTCATCTCCCGGCCAGGGCTACAGCTGGCTCTCAATGACCTTGCCCTTCAAGGTCTCTCACTGGCCTGGGGAGGCGACGTGTTCTCGGCTGAGGCATACGCTACCGGTATGGTTAAAGAAGTCACCTTTGATACTCCCACGAATCGTCGTGCCTTTGGTCACTTGCTCGATCTAGCCGTGACCCATCGCGTGACCAATCCCCAGATTTATGGCCGGGCAATCGGCAACGGCAGCGCGGCTATGGCCCTTATTGAAGGAGGACGACTGGACCCAGCGACCTACTCAAGGGATTACATCTGGGGCATGGCGCCTTATCCCAAACCGGACGAGATAAGCGAGAGAGTCGCCATGCCTACGTGGATAAGAGCCGCAGCCATATCCAGCAGAAGCACACAGCCCGATCTGGCTTGGGAGTTCATCAAGCACCTGTTTACAGAGGCCTACGACATGGGGGAATTCATGCTCGACGGCCAACCTTACAGTTGGAATCGCCATCGAGGAGTCAACCCGAACACGTGGCGGCAATACGTAGCGACGATCAGTAGGGAGTTCGAATTGGCCAACAGCCACGCGGACATCGTCTCGTTCTTGATCCAGGGAGTAGGTAGCTACACTCGTATTGCTGCTTCCAACGCCCTTGTCGGTGGCGGGGAGACCATTCACGGCACGGGCACTCCCTTAGGCATGTACTTGCTCCAGGCCTCCCAAGGCAGGATTTCGATGGAAGAGGCGCTCATGCGTGCTGAACAAGATGCCAAGCATGTTCTTGAAAACATCTATCGCAACATGTGAAGAGCAGACGCCCTTTCAGCAAGCTGAGTGATCATCCGAGGAGGGTACCGTTCCTACTTGGCTCCGTTCTTTGAGTCACCCGATTCCGTCATTGAGGCACTCATAGGCCCAACGGACGTCCAATCCTCAGTCGGCATCTATGGCGCAAAGCCGGCTGATGGGTGGGATCCCGGATCGCAAGGCTCGCTGAAGGTCGGGTCACAGTGCTGCAAAAGCCGCGGCACGGACGCTCGGCACATACACTCAGTCGTGAAAACGAAGCAGAGGTTTGATGAGCCCCGTTCATACAAGACAAGGATCAACAGAAGGTTGTCCCTCCGTCCCCGAGTGAGTCGCCATGTCGGACATAGACCAGCGATGAGCCGGGTGCTGCAACTCCCGGCTCATCACGGGTACCTGGGGGGAGGGGCGAGGGCATCAACGGGCGGTCCTACAGGATGATGCAGATGAGTCCTCCACTGCCCTCGTTCACGATTCTCGTCAGGGTATCCTGAAGCTTGGCTTGTGCGTGATCGGGCATCCTCACGAGTTTGCTTTCGATACCTTCCTTAATCAGCTCCTGCAATGACTTGCCCAAAAAATCGGAATTCCAAACCTTCGCCGGATCCTGCTCGAACTCCTCCGAGAGATATCTCGCCAACTCTTCCCCCTGTTTTTCCGTCCCTACAAAGGGTGTGACTTCGGTCATGATGTTCGCTCTGACCATGTGGATTGACGGCGCGCTTGCCGTAAGCTTCACTCCAAATTGCCCGCCTTTGCGAATGATCTGAGGTTCCTCAAAGGTGATATCCTCAAGGCGGGGCGTCACGATGCCATAGCCGCTGTCTTCGACTTGGGCCAGAGCCTCGGCAACCTTATCGTAGGCGCGCTTGGCCACGGACAGTTCATTCATGAGGCGCAGCAGGTGCCGATCTCCGGTGATCTCGAAGCCGGTCAATTCTTGCAGCACCTCGTAGAAGAGATTCGGATCAAGATTGATCTGTAAAGTGGCGGCCCCGGTCCCCAGTTCCATGCTGAGCAACTTGACTCCTGCCACGTACTCAGCGGCGGACAACCGCTGCAGACTGGCATCGACGTCACGGAGACGGAGGATCGGCTCCACCGCTTCAGACAGGGTAGTCAACAACGCCTGTTGCAGCCAATGATCAGGCTCCAACTCATCAACCCAGCCAGGCAGTCTCACACCGATCTCGCGTATGGGAAACTCAAACAGCACTTCATGGAGCAAACCGACGACATCAGCCTCTGTCATTTCCAGGCAGTTTAGCGGCAAAACAGACACCCCGTAACGCCTCTCCAAATTGGCCGCCAATTCCTGGGTTGACCGGCTTTCGGGGTGCGTAGTGTTGAGAATGACGAGGAACGGCTTGTTAAGCTCTCTCAACTCAGCTATGACCCGCTCTTCCGCCTGAATATAACCTTCTCTGGGAATATCGGTGATCGAACCATCGGTCAGGACGACAAGCCCGATCGTTGAGTGTTCGACAATGACCTTTCGGGTGCCGATCTCCGCAGCTTCTGCAAACGGAATGGGATCATCGGCCCAAGGGGTGCGGACCATGCGTGGCCCGTCCGCATCAGCAAAACCCTGTGCCCCTTCCACGGGATAACCCACACAGTCCACCAGACGCACTCTAAAGACGACTCCGTCTTGCAGTGATAGCAGAACGGGGTCATCAGGCACAAAATGAGGCTGTGTTGTCATTATCTGCTTTCCCGCACCGCCTTGCGGTAACTCATCTTGCGTACGTTCCTTCTCGTGGCGATCCTTAATGTTGGGAAGAACCAAAAGATCCATGAATCGCTTGATAAACGTGGACTTACCGGTGCGAACCGGCCCGACGACGCCGATATAGACGCTGCCTCCGGTTCGCTCGGTGATATCTCTGAAGATGTCAAACGTATCCACCAAGCGTCCCTCCTCGATGCTAGAGCGTGCGTCTGTCCCCATTCCCCCAGGCAGAACGAGGCACTGTTCAGAGACTCAAATGAGTCTTCTGGTAGACGCTACATCATATGGACACTTGGGGGCGATTATGCTACTGTCACCTGCGCGTTCGGACATTCATGACCAACGGACTCCCTACAAAGCCAAAGGTGTCCCGCAGACAGTTTTCCAGATAGCGCAGGTACGAAAAATGCATCAGATCAACTCGGTTAACGAAAAGAAGAATCGTCGGCGGCTTAACACCGGTCTGGACCGCATACAGCAGTCGCAGGCGGACACCTTTATCGTGCGGCGGTTCTCTCAACGCCACAGCCTCTTGCAAGGCTTCGTTAAGTCGTCCTGTAGTCACCCGTAAAGCGGCCTGCTCGGAGACATATTCCACTACATCAAGCAGTTCATTCACTCGCTGACCGGTGAGTGCCGAAACATACATGATCGGCGCGTAATGCAGAAATCTGAGATCGTACCTGATGTGGGCGTCAAACTCACCCATGGTGTTCGCGTCTTTTTCGATTAAGTCCCATTTATTGACGACGAGCACAATCGCACGCCCGGCTTCATGAGCATAGCCGGCCAAACGAGCATCCTGTTCAGTCACGCCCTCAGCGGCGTCAAGAACCACAAGCGTCACGTCGCTGCGTTCGATAGCGCGCAAAGCACGGATGACGCCGTAGTACTCGACGTCGGTGTCGACTCGACTTTTGCGCCTCACTCCGGCGGTATCTATAATGGTGAACTTGGTGTCTCCGCGCACGAACTCCGTGTCGATCGCATCGCGTGTTGTCCCCGGCTGATCACTGACGATCACCCGCTCGCGGCCCAAGATCGAGTTGACCAGGGACGACTTGCCCACATTCGGTCGTCCTATCACCGCCACGCGAATACTGTCGTCGTCCGGTGATTCCACACCCTCGGGCAGTTGCTCCACAACGAGGTCGAGTAAGTCCCCTATTCCCCGGCCATGCTCGGCTGATACCGGGACCGGATCGCCTAGGCCCAGACTATAGAACTCGAACATTTGCGTTTCCAGTTCAATGCCGTCAACCTTATTGGCTACCAGTACTATGGGCTTATCAGTTTGGCGTAGTATATCAGCCACGGCTTGATCCGCCGGCGTCACACCCTGACGGACGTCTACCACAAAGAGAATAACGTCGGCTTCCTCCATGGCCATACGTGCTTGCCCCAACGTGGCCGATGTGATCTCGTCAACGGGGCCCGTCAGAATGCCCCCTGTATCAATCAGCGTAAACTGACGTTCCAGCCATGAACAGTCGGCATAGATGCGATCGCGAGTGACACCCGGCACGTCTTTCACGATGGCTATGCGCTCGCCGGCGATCCTATTGAAAAGGGCCGACTTCCCTACATTGGGTCGTCCCACAATGGCAACAACAGCTTTACTCTCCACAAGAGTGACCCCTTATCCACATGAGATAACTCACCATCAGCGCAAAAGATGGTTGACTAGCTCGCCCGCTCCGGACAAGACGACAACAGGTACACCTAATTCCTCGCTAAGCATCGCAACGGTTATATCGTCCAAGAAGCGAGCTTCGGAGCCGTCGATACGTACCATCTCTGCCGGCACCAGCAACTCGCCACCCAAGTCCTTCCCTTTCAGCTGAGCCATCAGGTCAAGCCCCGTCAGCAACCCGGTGACAGTGATCTTGGGGCCGAAGAGATGGTTGTCTAATGCCCTCAACTCGATCTGGACATCCAGACGGCGCAACTGAGCGATGACCGGCTCAAGCACCTTGGCCCCCAACCGACCGGTCACGGCCGTCACCCGGTATTCTCGGCGTGGAATCCCCTCTGCTTTCTGCATAGCCGCAGCAAAATCAGAGAGAAACTCCCTGGCCAGGCCCACACCGTTTTCCATCTGAGGCAGGCCCTCATAGTGCGCGCTGTCGGGCAGTGGAAAACCAAAGGAGAGAAAGAACTCATCGGCCAACCACACAAAACGCGTCCCCAGCTCGCTCAAGAACCGACTCTGTAACCGCTGTGCCTGCTCGATCAGGGCAGCCGCCTCATCACGGGTTATGACGCGCAAGGTCGGCAGAGACTCGCGATAGCGTGTCAGACCCACGGGTACCACTGCCACCGATTGGACGCTGGGATGATAACGGGCCAACTCCGTAAGCGTATACTCCAGCTGGCTGCCGTCATTCAGACCGGGACACAACACAATCTGCGCATGAACCGTCACATGATGATCGCGCAGGAAATCCAGTTGCTCTCGAATATGTCGCGCCTTAGGAGTGCCCAGTAGCTTCTCTCGAAGATCCGGATCCATGGCATGTACCGAGACATACATCGGCGAAAGATGCAGGCGACCGATGCGTTCCCAGTCTTCGGGTGTCAGATTCGTCAGGCTAACGAAGTTCCCCTGCAGACATGACAGCCGGTAGTCGTCATCGTATACGTACAAAGAAGGACGTAACCCGGGAGGGTTTTGGTCCACAAAACAAAAGACGCAACGATTGCCGCATTCCCGCATGACGTCGAAAGTGGCCGATTCAAACTCCAGGCCCAGATCTTCATCGAACTCTTTTTCGATCTCGATCTCCCAAAGATCCCCGTCGCCTTTTCGCACACTCAACACGAGGTGTTCGTCACTTATGAGATACTTGTAGTCGATGAGATCTGACAAGGACTGGTCGTTAATGCTCAAGAGCCGATCACCCGGTCTGAGATCAGCCTCTTCAGCAATGGATCCGGGTCGCACGCGGGCAATCAGGGCGCCGCCAAGTTTTTTCTCTGCCAATATGGGTGCCTCCCTCAGTGCACTTCGCTCCCAGAGGGTCTACTCCTGCAGAGGAAGACTCAGATCTAGTTGCGGCCTGCCCACCCTTGGTTTGGGTCAGTGCTTGACGATCATCAGCGTACCTTCACTTACTTCATGAACCATACCGGCCATGACTCTGGCGATGGCCGCGGCCATCGCCTCGAGTTCGGTCTGATCTCTCGCCAGGAATATCGGCGCTCCCCCGCTGACTCGGTCGCTATGCATGGTGACCACCGCCATGATCGACCGTTTGAGATCAACGTCCACGCCATGCCTCCTTCCGTCAATCCGCAAGACGACCGGCTCTTGAACTCAAGGGACGTCGTCTGACGCTTTCGAGCACCGGAACACTGCCGACAGCCGTCATCAGCGCCTTTATATTGCGTTCCGCCGGAATGATAACCAGCACAACCTGCCCCGACACGGGATCCCTACGAGCGATGGGAGTAAACTCAGCCTCGCCCGTGTCTTTGAGCACACCCAATTGTCCGGCCACATCATGAAGCATAGCCTGATGCTGACCGATATTCGATAGGGTCGCCTTGGCATTGGCATCCTTAGGGATGACGGCAATGGCCACTCCCTTTTCCAGGTACTTCTTGCGGGTATCAGGAAGCCCGACGTTCATGATGCCGATCCCACCCGCTACCAACATGGGACCGTCAAATTCAATGGGCACTTCGCAGAATCGGGCTATGTCGCTGACACGCAGTCCCTGCATCGCCCGACGAAGAAGCAGGGGTACGGATGCGCCGGCTATAGCCGCGATAATCAAACGCGATGGCATGAGATGAGCAACCAACGAGGTGATGAGTGAGGCGAGGAGAGCGAGGTAATTGCGGGCCTCAAAGACGCGGGCTATGCCTTCGATGTACGCCGTACCCCGCGCCACCAGCTCGGTGTTTTCCATGTTTTGCAAGGTCTCACGCTCCAGAGAGCGCACTTCGCGAAACTGCGTGGCGGCCAATGCCAGGAAGGTGACCGCCTGATAGTCTTTGGCGATCACGGCTGGAACGGCAACTGCACCCAGTGCTGCCGCTATGGCTCCAAACGTCAGGTGAATAAGATACCCTTGCGGATAGCTCGGATACATGCGCGAGTCGACGCGCAGCATGTACCAGCGGGCCAGAGTCCCAATCGCTATGCTCATGGCAATCGTCAACACAGTCTCTCAGCGACCCTCGCCATCATCTGGTTCATTGCCTCCGGCACGGCCGAGGCCAAGATTCCTCAGCAGCCGAACTGCGCCTTCCTTGTTCAAGAAAACCCAGGCTGTACCACCCGCTACGACCAAAATGAGGACCCACCAAAGTGATGACAGCGCCGCGCTTGACGTCTGGCTTGCTTCGCTTCCTGCAGACCCCGGAGTCATTCCGGCCGCGACAGGCAGTACACTGGCCATCAATCGCGCCGCCTGCTTGGCTTCTTCCAGTGACGTCGTGTGAGTCCCGACCTCCAACAGGATCATTCGTGGCCCAAGGTCTTGATTGTAATTGCCCTTAGCAAGGAAAATTCCGTGAATCAAGTTCGGGTATTTCTCATCAGCCACCGCCTTGATCCGCTTGGCGTAGTTCAGATTCGTCTCTCGCATGTGGTTCTGCCGACCTACGACCAGACGTACTCTGCTAGTCGGCACGCCATCGATCTGGGTCCGATACTCTTGCGGATTTGGCACGGCATCCCGATGCACGTCAATCAGGGTTTGCGGTCCGTCCTTACTCAACTCTGAGGCCGTTCGGCGTGAGCGCAAGTAGGCCTGCCCGTCATGCGGGATGAATGTATCACGAGAGTGCCGCACTTCGTAGCCCTGCTCTTCCAGAGCCTGCGCAAGCGCTGCTCCGACCTCATAGATGTCCCCTCGCGGCGTTTCCGATTCTGTACCGCTCGAGGGTAGGTAGGATTCGGCACTGTGAGTGTGGTAGATGCCGATCAAGTTCCGTTTGCCTTTGTCTTTTCCCATCACTTGCGCTCCCCACTCAACGGCCCCTGCCCAAAGACTCTTTCCGTCTCGCACAATGGGCATCCGTTCGATGCCGTCATAGCGGGCAACCGCCGTATCGCCTCTGAAGTGATCTATCACGTACCGTCGATTGTCAG
>JBMNSS010000061.1:0-14200 GCA_050945315.1 Limnochordia bacterium
GTACGGAGCGGTAAAGGTCATGTACCGTCGTCGGTTGTTGACTGTGGTCTCATTATTGTGCCTTCTTTGGGTGCAAATGGGCTACGCTGCCTCGATGACTCGTGTCGTGCCTCCGCCGCTTTCGAAGCCCAGTCCCTGTGAGACTCCCTCACAGGGAGCGGGTGCAGAGAAGTCGGCGGGTGCCGCTGCATCCGGTCATTCTCAGGGAAAAAAACTGGCGCCGCCTGAGTTGTCGGCTGCCGCCGCGGTGCTGATGGACGCCGAAAGCGGTCTGCTTCTTTGGGGCCTCAATCCCCACGAGCGTCGAGCCCCGGCCAGTCTGACAAAGATTGTCACCGGGTTAGTGGCGGTAGAGAAGGGCGATCTGAACGCTATGGCGGCAGTGAGTGCGCACGCCGCCAGCAAGCCCCCCACGAAGCTGGGCTTGCGGGCAGGCGATCGCATCCGTTTATCGGATCTCTTGGCCGCGACCATCATGAGCAGCAGCAACGATGCCGCTACGGCCATTGCCGAGCATGTAGCCGGTTCCGAAAAGGCTTTTGCACGCCTGATGAATGCCACGGCCCGCCAATTGGGAGCCCGCAACAGCAATTTTGTCAATGCTCACGGTCTGGATGCCCCGCAGCACTACAGTACCGCCTATGACATGGCCGTTTTGTCCAATCGGGCATTGCGCGTGCCCGACATCGTCAGGCTGGCTTCTCAGCAGACGGTGAACCTCTCCTGGCAGGGAGGGGAGCGGTCAGTGTCGAATATTAATTCGTTCCTGTGGCGCTACAACGGGGCTGTCGGGTTAAAGACGGGATATACCGGTTCGGCAGGCTACTGCGTGGCCGTGGCGGCTGAGCAAGACAACCGCAAACTGATCGGTGTCGTCATGGGATGCCCCAGTAGCGAAGCGCGCTGGAACGATGCTATAGTGTTAATGGACTACGGTTTTGAAAACTTCTCGGAGCTGATGGCTGCGGCAAAAAAAGCAAGGAACTTCTATGTGGTCCGCAGAGGTGACACACTCTCCCGGATAGCCGTCCGTTTTGGCACAAGCATAGAGGCTCTTCTCAATCTGAACCCCGATCTCAGGGGCAACGCAGACTTCATCAGAGTCGGGCAACGGTTGGTTGTTCCGTAGGAGAATGCGTAAACATAATTGACAGAAGGGAAGTTGAGATGGACGAGGCTAGCAGTACCTGGCAGCTAATGGCTGCTGCAGGCTTTGTCATTGTCAATGCGTTTTTTGTTGCTTCAGAGTTCGCCATGACGAAAGTGAAAGCGGGCAAGTTACGTGAACTTGCCGGCTCCGGGAATCGTCGTGCGAAGACCGCATTGCGCATCACCGAACGCCTGGGAGTTGTAACTTCCGCTACTCAATCAGCTATCGCCATTACCTCCATGGCTGCGGGTGTCATCACTGTCCCCGCGTTGGCTCGACTACTCGCCGCTTTACTCACCTCTTTAGGCGTCAGTCTTTCATTGGCTCAAGTGTTGTCAGTCCTTGTGAGCTTCCTGATCGTGGGCTCTTTGCACACCGTGCTCGGTGTACTCGTGCCCAGGGCGATCTCCATCCAGAAGGCGGAAGTCGTAGCATTGTGGTGTGCCGTGCCTCTCGATGCCTTCCTATTGGTCTTTGCTCCTTTGAGCTGGTTGTTGCATCGCTCGGCCGACGGTCTGCTCGGTATGCTCGGCTTACGACCGATCAGTGAGTCTTGCACTGCCTCCGACAACGAAGACGATGTTCGGATGATCGTCTCATCGAGTCAAGATGAGGTCATACTCGAAGACCATCAAGCCGAACTGGTGGAGAACATCTTAGATTACACTGATCGGGTGGCAAGAGAGATCATGACGCCGCGCAACGACGTCCGTGTCCTGTTCACCAGTCAAAGCCTGGAAGAAGCGATTGAGATCGTTCTCAGAGAAGGCTATGCCCGATATCCGTTGTGCCGCAACGAGCGCGACAACGTGGTGGGCGTCGTGCACATGCGTGACATTTTTACGGCTAACCTCAGCAGGGAAGGTAAGACATTGGAGGAGATCGCTCGTGAGCCGTTGATTGTGCCTGAGACGTTGCCGCTCAGCCAACTACAGCAGAGGTTTCAATCGTCGGGTACTCAAATGGCTCTGGTCTTAGATGAGTACGGAGCCTTCTCGGGAATCGTGACTTTGGAGGATCTCGTGGAAGAGGTCTTTGGAGATTTCCGGGATGAATTCGATCACATCGAGCCCGCGACCGTCTTGCCTACGGAAGACGGCATTGAACTGGATGCGGGCATGCTGGTGGAAGAAGCCTTTGAAGTGCTGGGTGTGGAAGGCGATGTGGCTCTTGAAGGTGTGGATACAGTTGGCGGGCTTATATTCAGTCTGTTGGGGAATCGCCCTCAGGTTGGCGACACGGTAGCGGTCGACGGTCATCGACTCGAGGTGGTGGCGGTCGATGGATTGCGTATCACGCGAGTCAAAGCCATGCCAACCGGTGATGCCGGTGAGCGACCTGAACCGGGTCCGGAACCGGCCCGAGGTGCAGTAGCGTCCTAAGTTAGAGGGAGTGTCGCCTGTGCAGTGGCTTCAGGACTTGAATGAGGCACAGATGCGGGCCGTCACCTATGGTGACGGCCCTTTACTGGTGATCGCCGGAGCCGGAACCGGCAAGACCAGAGTCTTAACGTACCGCATCGCCTACCTGTTACGAGAAAGAAATCTATCTCCTTGGCATATTCTGGCGGTCACCTTCACCAATAAGGCAGCCAACGAGATGAAGGAACGGTTGCTGCAATTGGTGGGATCTGAGGCTGAACATGTGTGGGCGGGCACTTTCCATTCGGCGTGCGTACAGATCTTACGTCGTCACGCGCAGACGCTGGGCTATTCCGATCGTTTCAGCATAGCCGACACCTCTGATCAGATCGCCCTGGTGCGCCAGACGCTCAAGGATCTGGATATGGATGCCAAGAAGTTCGAGCCCCGGGCGATACTGAATGCGATCAGTGCTGCCAAAAATGAGTTGGTCGGACCTCAAGAATATGCTGATCAGGCCTATGATCACTGGGCCAAGATCGTGGCTCGCGTCTATGCGGCTTATCAGGAAAGACTCAAAAACAGCGACAGCATGGACTTCGATGATCTGATCATGCAGGCCGTGGATCTGTTTGAACGACATGACGACATACTGCGGCTGTACAAAGACCGCTTGCGCTATCTGCTTGTGGATGAGTATCAAGATACCAATCATGCTCAATACCGCCTGGTCAGGCTGTTGGCCGGTGCCGACGGGAATCTCTGTGTGGTGGGTGATGCGGATCAGTCGATATACCGGTTTCGCGGAGCTGACATTCGCAACATCCTTTCTTTTTCCTCTGACTATCCGACGGCGGAAGTGGTTAAGCTCGAGAAGAACTACCGTTCCACCCGCAACATCCTCGATGCCGCCAATCATGTGATCAAAAACAACATGGACCGACCGGAGAAGAATCTCCATACTGACAATCCCGAAGGGGATCCTCTCTTTGTCAGGAGATTGGAGGACGGGCGTGATGAAGCTGCTTTTGTCGCTGATGAGATCACGCGACTGCAGCGCGGCGGTCGGCATCTAAGCTCCGTCGTGATTTTGTACCGCACGCATGCCCAGTCCCGGAACTTCGAGGAAGAATTCATCAGACGCGGTATTCCCTATCACATAGTCTCCGGGGTGCGTTTCTACGAGCGCAAGGAGATCAAGGATGTCTTGGCCTATCTCAGAGTGCTGGCCAATCCGGCCGACAATCTGAGCCTGCGGCGCATCATAAATGTTCCTAAACGGGGAATCGGCGAGATGACACAGGCCCGGCTTGAGGAGTTCGCTGAGCGAGAGGGGATATCGCTTTTTGAGGCTCTGTCCCGAGCGGAAGAGATTGACCGTCTCGGTGGGGCCACACTGAACAGATTGTTGGAGCTGCGCCGCCTTTTGGAACGTCTGCTTCAGCTGGTCCACGAGCAAAGCCTGACGGAGCTGACGTCATCAGTCTTGTGGGAGAGCGGCTACATACAGCAGCTCCGGGCTGAACGCACGGTGGAAGCACAGGGACGGCTCGAGAACTTGGAGGAGTTTTTGTCCGTGACCAGGCAGGCGGAGGATGATCTGACCGCCGTCGATGAGCAGGCCTCGACGCATGACGTCTTGCTGGGTTTTCTGGAACAGGTGGCCCTCATCTCTGATGTCGACACCTATGAGGCTACCGGAGACTCAGTGACCATGATGACCCTTCACGCGGCGAAAGGTCTTGAGTTCCCCGTGGTTTTCATGGTGGGTATGGAGGAAGGCGTCTTCCCTCATAGCCGGGCCTTGTCGGATCCCGGAGAGATGGAAGAAGAACGCCGCTTGGCCTATGTGGGAATGACGCGGGCTCAGGAACTGCTCTATCTCACCCATGCCAGAGAACGTATGCTGTACGGACAGATAAGCCCGATGTCGGTGTCGCCTTTTGTCAAGGAGATTCCGCAGCGGCTTATTCGTGATCTGGGTGAGCAGGAACAGAAGCAGCTGGCGGCAGCCCACGAACGGTTGCGACTGACAGGCCTGGGCCGCTCCCGGGTCGTGAATGAGAAGCCGGCAGGAGCACCGGCATCGCCTTTTTCCGCCGGAGATCGTGTGGTTCATTCGCATTTCGGTCAAGGCGTGGTCGTGCAGCTTCAACCGAGTAACAACGATTGGCTGATCACCGTGGCCTTTGAAGAAGCGGGCATAAAGCGACTGATGGCCGGCCTGGCGCAGTTGCGGAAGCTCTAGCGGAAGCGCTGCCAAAGGGCGCGCCACAAGCTGAGACGGGCCACGTCAGTCTGGGCCGTAAGCGGTATGGCAGCTACTCTGCTTTGACCGGCGTATACCTCGAAGATCCCTATCCTGCTTCCGGCTCGGATCGGCAGGACGGTTTTGTCCAGGACTACGTGCGTACTCAAAGTGGCGTCAGCGTTCTGCCTTCGTACAAGGACGCGCAGATCATGGGCCGGGGTCAAGACCAGTGGCCGTGATCCGCGCTTTAGCTGCACTTGGGCCAGGGGGACTCCTTTTTCGGCCATGTTAACCACGGCGAAGTTTTCGAAGGCGTAGTCCAAAAGACGAGTCGCGTCTTTCCATCGGTTGGCACTGTGGAGGACGACGACGATCAACTGCATGTCTTCGCGGGAGGCAGCGGCGGCGAGGCAGTTGCCCGCCTGACCGGTGGTTCCCGTCTTGATACCTTCTGCGCCCTCAAAGCTCCACAGGAGCTTGTTGGTGTTGCTCCAAGTGTTGTTTTCGCTTGTGGTGTAGGTGCGCGTCTGCACTGCCTCGGCAAAGGCCGGATACAGCAAGGCGACTCGGGACAGCATAGCGAGATCGAAGGCCGTGGAGTAATGATCAGGATGGTCCAGTCCGTGCGGATTGGCAAAATGTGTGTGTCGGGCTCCGAGTTCGACGGCGCGGCGGTTCATCATGTCAACAAAGGCCGGCAAAGAGCCGGCTATGTGTTCGGCAGCAGCGACGGCCGCATCATTGCCCGAGGGCAAAAGAAGGCCATAGAGCAAGTCTTTGAGCGGCATCTGCTGGCCGGGGCGAAGATGGGCCGAGGAGCCCGAGATCCGGGCCGCTTGTGGTGAGACGGTGACCAGATCTTCCATGCGCCCATTCTCAAGTACCAGCAGCGCAGTCATGATCTTTGTCAGGCTGGCCGGGGCTCTTACGGCGTGTTCGTTTTTTGCATAGAGCACTGTCTTGGTGGTGTTTTCATAGACGATGGCCGCCCACGCGCTGGTGGCAGGGCCGCTGTGGGCGGCCGGCACGTAGGCCACCCCGAGACTCGGTGCCACCGGCAGCCAGACCATGCCGATCGGTTGGCGACCCACCCACTGAATAATCATCGCACAAAGACATAGACAGGTTACAATAAGGAAAAGACGCCGTAGCGCAAAGGGCATGCATGCAGACCTCTTTCCTGAAAAAGAGTCAGTATCAAACCTATGCGCAGGTCTCGGATGTCATACTACCGACGAACCGCCCGGTCGTACTCCCGGATCGGTCCGGAGCAGGATATAAAGGCCAGGTGTGGAATCCCAACACGGGTTTTTTGACTGGGCATAGGGGGCTTAAGATGAACGAAGCCGAAGCGCGCCTTGAGATTGAGCAACTGCGTCGAACCATTGAGCGGCATAACCATCTGTACTATGTGCTGAATCAGCCGGAGGTCACGGATGAGGCCTATGACGCGTTGATGAGGCGCCTGGCGGAGTTGGAGCAGGCTTTTCCCCATCTCACTACGCCGGAGTCTCCGACGCAGCGGGTAGGCGGCACGCCCGCCGAGGGTTTTGCGACCGTTCAACATCGCACTCCGATGCTCTCGTTGAACAACGCCTTCAGCATGGAGGAGGTAGAGGCCTTTGATGCCCGCATCCGGCGCATGTTAAACGTCGAGACTCTCGAGTACGTTGTGGAACCCAAGATCGACGGGCTGGGGGTCTCGCTGAGTTACGAAGGTGGCATCTTCAGGCAGGGGGCCACTCGAGGCGACGGTGAGCTGGGGGAGGATGTGACCGGCAATCTGCGTACCGTGCGCAGTCTGCCCTTGCGCCTTCAGGTGCCTGTGAGTTGTGAGGTAAGAGGCGAGGTCTTCATGCGCAAAGAGGATTTCGCTGAGCTCAATGCCCGCCGGGAGGAAGCGGGAGAAGCCGTCTTTGCCAACCCCCGAAACGCTTCAGCCGGGGCGTTGCGACAACTGGATCCGCGAGTGACCGCAACGCGACCCCTGGATATTCTGTTATACAGCATAGCCTTTCTTGACGAAGACACCCTGCCCGAGGGATGGTCCGCTCCGACCACGCAGTCTCAAGTGATGGAATTATTGCGCTTGATGGGCTTTGCCACCACGGATCACTGGCAGGTTTGCCCTGACATCAAGGCTGTCTTGGATTACTGTGATCGATGGCAACAAGAGCGTTCCGCTTTGGCTTTTGAGATCGACGGTGTCGTGATCAAAGTAGATGATCTTGGCTATCACGACCTTTTGGGAAGCACGGCCCGCAGTCCGCGGTGGGCATTGGCTTTTAAGTTTCCGGCGCAGCAGGCGATGAGTGTTGTGCAAAGAATCGAAGTAAACGTGGGACGAACCGGAGTGGTCACTCCACTGGCCGTTTTTGAACCGGTCCAGTTAGCCGGGACGACCGTGTCGCGGGCCTCGCTGCACAATGAGGACTACTTGCGGGAAAAAGACGTCCGCGTAGGCGATACGGTAGTGGTGCAAAAGGCGGGAGATATCATACCGGAGATTGTCTCAGTGCGTATGGAATTGCGTCCCGCGGACAGCGAACCGTATCGTATGCCCACCGACTGCCCGGACTGTGGATCAGAGCTGGTGCATCTTGACGAGGAAGTCGCTTTGCGTTGTGTGAATCGCCACTGCCCGGCACAGGCCGTTGAGGGTCTGGTGCATTTTGCCTCCCGAAATGCGATGGACGTAGAGGGATTGGGCCCGGCTTTGGCGGAGCAGTTGGTAAAAAACGGATTGGCCCGCGGACCGGCTGATCTTTACTCATTGACGTGGGAAGCGTTGACAGGATTGGAGCGCATGGGGCCAAAATCAGCTAAGAACCTGGTCCGGGCCGTGGAAGCCAGTCGTCAAAGAGGCCTGGCGCGTCTGCTGTACGGTTTGGGAATTCGGCATGTCGGGGAGGGTACCGCCCGCGATTTGGCTGCTCACCTGGGCCATATGGGTGCCTTGCTGTCGGCTACGGCGGAGAGCTTGCAGGCCTTGCCGGATATCGGTCCGAGAACGGCACAGAGTATTGTTGAGTTTTTTGCCCGTCCCGAGAACCAAGAGATGATTGATCGTCTGGCAGCCCACGGTGTGCTCATGAGCACTGTAGCTGAGCAGGTTCAAGGCAGTGTACTGGCGGACAAGCGCCTGGTTGTGACGGGAACTCTAAGTAGTCTTTCGCGCAAACAGGCTGAAGAGCTGATACGGCAACATGGCGGGACTGTGACTTCGAGTGTGAGCAGGAACGTGGATTTCGTGGTGGTAGGTGCATCGCCCGGTTCGAAACTCACTCGGGCTCAGGAACTTGGGATCCCGATCTTGGATGAGGCGACGTTCTTGAGTATGTTGGCCGGCGAAAACCCTTGAATAAGCCGCGAGAGACGATTCCCGAAGGGGCGAAAAAAGATGCAAGAGATCACGTCAAAGGAATTGGAGCAGATGGCGCGCCTGGCGCGTCTGGCCTTGACCGAGGCCGAGATCGAAGCGTATACCAAGGACATGGCGGCCCTTCCGCTCTTGAAGGAAAGACTGGCCGCTTGCCGGACGCAGGATGTCGAGCCGACGTTTCATGGGATGCAGGGAAAAAGCCCGCTGAGACCGGATCGGTGTCGGCCGTCAATGCCTCAAGAACTAGTTCTGATGCACGCGCCTGACAGGCACGAAGATTTCTTCCGCGTGCCGCGCATGCTGGAAGAGTAGAGATGGGGGAATTCGGTGTGGAACTTTGTGATAGACCGGCCCATGTTTTACAGGCGATGTTGGCGCGGCGGGAAATAAGTGCCGTTGAGATCACAGAATCGGTGTTCTCTCGTGTGTCGTCTCAAGAACGGGTGCTTCATTGCTATCTGGGCACCGATCAGGAAGAAGCTCTGGCTTGCGCGAAAGACGTCGATCAGCGGCGGACGGCCGGTGAAAAGCTGCCCGCTCTGGCGGGGCTTCCTATAGCCATTGCCGACAACATATGCACCGGCAAGCTGCCGACGACTTGCGCCTCACGCATGCTGAAGGGATTTGTGTCACCCTATGAGGCCACCGTCGTGCAGCGGGTGCGACAAGCCGGATTGCCCGTCGTGGGCAAGACCAACATGGATGAGTTCGGTTGGGGTTGTTCCACGGCCAGCTCGGCTTGGGGACCGACGCGGCATCCTTGGAATCCTGAGCTGTTACCCGGTGGTGCCCACGGAGGAGCCGCAGCCGCGGTGGCCAGCGGTGAGGCAGTGCTCGCTCTAGCCGGTGATACCGGCGGATCTTTACGTCAGCCGGCTTCGCTTTGCGGACTGGTCGGGTTGAAACCTACATATGGGCTCGTATCCCGCTACGGATTGGTGGCCACGGCCTCCTCTTTCGACCAAGTAGGGCCCATGACGCGAGATGTACGAGACTGTGCACTCATGTTGAATCTGTTGGCCGGAGCGGACCCCATGGATCCGACGTCGCGAAATGATGAGGTGCCCGACTATACGCAGGCTTTGGAAGCCGGCGTTCAAGGGATGGTTGTCGGATTGCCTCGGGAGTATCTGGACGAAGGTGTCGATCCGCGGATCGCCGATCTCGTTACCCGGGCGGCTCGACAGTTTGAAGATCAGGGTGCCCGGGTGGAGGAGGTCTCGTTGTTTCCTCCCGAAGAAGCTCTGGCTGCCTACAGCGTTATTCTGGCCGCCGAACTCAGTTCGAACTTGGGGCGCTTTGACGGCGTGCGTTACGGACACCGCAGTGCGAACGCATCCGACAGCTTCGTCATGTTTGCCCACACTCGTGCCGAGGGCTTTGGAGCAGGGATTAAGCGGGCCATCCTTATGGGCACCTATGTCCTGTCAGCCGGGCAGTACCAGGATTACTATCTCAAGGCGGCTCAGGTTCGGAGTCTGGTCGTTCAGTCATTTTCCGACGCCTTTTCGCAGTGTGATCTGCTGCTGACACCGGCCACGCCGACCATTGCCGGCATGGATCCCGGCGCCGATGATCTGGGTGACGTGTATCGTCCGCATAGGTACACGGTAGCAGCCACCTTAGCCGGATTGCCCGCGCTGAGCCTTCCGTGCGGAACGGTGGAGAGCATGCCGGTGGGGCTGCAACTGATTGCTCCCCCTCTTCACGAAGAGCGCTTGCTGACCGCTGCACACGTCTTTGAGCAAGCAGCGGGAGTTGCGCCCCTATACCCAGAAGGGAGGTCCCTCTCGTGAGTGAGGCGTCCTATGAGGTGATCGTCGGGCTGGAAGTCCATTCAGAGCTTCTGACCGAATCCAAGATCTTTTGCGGCTGTTCTACGGCCTTTGGCGCTACCCCCAACACTCAAGTCTGTCCCGGTTGCCTGGGTCTGCCCGGCGCGCTGCCGCTTCTCAATGAAAAGGTAATCGAGTATGCGGCCAAAGCGGGCATGGCTTTGGGGTGCGAGATATCCTTGGTCAGCAGCTTCGATCGCAAGCAGTATTTTTACCCTGACCTTCCGAAAGCCTATCAGGTTTCTCAGTTGTACCGTCCGCTGTGCACAGCCGGAGCCGTCGAGTACATGGTTGACGGCCAACGCAAGACGGTCAGAATCAAGCAGGTTCATGTCGAGGAAGAGGCGGGTAAGTCCGTCCACTCCGGGGACAGCCTACGGGATTCGGAGTACTCGCTCATTGACTACAACCGCGGGGGAGTGGGCCTCATTGAAATCGTCACGCAGCCCGACATGCGTTCAGGCGAAGAGGCCCGGCTTTTCATGGAACGCCTGCGCACCCTCCTGCGCTACATTGAGGTATCTGACTGCAAGATGCAGGAAGGTTCGTTGCGCTTTGACGCCAATGTCAACCTGAGGATTATCGCTGACGGACGATCGATTCGAACACCTATTGTCGAGATCAAGAACCTGAACTCGTTCAGATCCTTGGAGCGAGCCATCAACTATGAGGCTGAGCGCCAATACCTGGCCTACCTTGAAGGCGATTGGAGACCCGATATGCCTGCGGTGAAGGTGACCGCAGGGTGGGATGACGCCACCGGGCGCACGCATGTGCAGCGCATAAAAGAGCAGGCTGATGACTATCGCTACTTCCCGGACGGCGACGTTCTGCCTCTGGTTCTGGACGAGGCTCAAGTTGAGATGTGGCGTCGGCAGTTGCCGGAACTGCCCGGAGCGCGTGAGGCCCGTTTCATCAGTGAATACGGCTTGCCAGCCTACGATGCCGAAGTGTTGACCGCTTCGCGCCCGGTGGCAGACTTTTTTGAGGCGGCTGCGGCGCATTGCAAGGACAATAAGATGGCCAGCAACTGGATCATGGGTGAACTGCTGCGGTTGCTCAAGGAGTCAGGAGAGGACACCGAACAGGCCTTGCTGTCGGCTCCCATTGCCCCCGAAGAGTTTGCCCGGTTACTGCTCATGGTCAAAAAGGAGCGCATCAGCGCGGCCAACGGCAAAGAGGTCTTGGAAGCCATGTACAAGACCGGGCGCTCTGCCGAAGAGATCGTGGCTGAGCGAGGCTTTGAGCAGATCAGCGACACTGAACAACTTGACAGTCTGGTCGCCCAGGTCATCGAAGAGAATCCCGAAGTGGTTGAGACGATTAAGGGCGGCAAGGCCACGGCTATAGGATTTTTGGTCGGTCAGGTGATGAAAGCGACGCGAGGTCAGGCCAATCCGAAGCGAGTCAATCAATTGTTGCGCGAACGATTGGGTATGGAGTAGAGTCAGGACATGCACGGCGAGCTACTGCGGATAGGGCCCATAGCTGTTTTCAAATACGGCACCGCATTGGCCATGGCTTTCATGATCGGTACCGGTGTGGCCGCAGCGGAGGCTCGACGACGGCGGATGGGGACGATCGTGATCGTTGAGCTCGCGATACGCTTGATGTTGTTGAGTCTGGTTTCAGGCAGAATGGGCTACATTCTGCCTGATCTGGGCTACTACTTGACACATCCGAGCGAGATCTTGCGGGTATCCGCCGGCGGATTGAGCTATATACCGGCCTTTGTGGCGAGTGTGCTCTATACGCGATCCTATGCTGAACGCCATGGACTCCGCTTTGAGATCTTGCTCGACGTTTTGGCTCCGGGCCTGGCCGTGGGATTGATCATTGGCTCGCTGGGAGCGGTAGAATGGCAGTCTGAGCAAGGGGCGGTGCGGGCTGGGCGCCTTTTTTGGGCCCCCTCGGTGCTGCTGTTTTTTACCATCGAATACGTCGGATGCTGGTATATGGCCGCATCGAGGCGTCGCTTGCCCGAAGGGCGTCGCTTCTGTCAGGTCGTGGCGGTGGATGGCCTTGCTCGCATGTCGAGCAGTCTGTGGGCATGGATCCTCTACGGTGACTTCTTGCCGCATGCTTTGTCGACGGCAGTCTCCGGGGTGCTTCTCGTCGGAGCACTGGGAAGAAGTCGAACACTGAGTTTCTGTCAGAGTAGATCGCCGGAGGCCGGTGTCGGAGCATCATACGCACCCGGCCTGAGGAGACGGAGACTGCCGGTCAGACAACGGGCATTACTGGCCGCCGCCTGGTTGGGGGCTTATGTGTTGCTGGTGGCCTTGCTGGGGCGGCCGGTGGCTGCGTAGGTTCTTGACAGTACGATACCCGGATTGTATTATGTGATCATAATTGATCGAGTTGCGTGTGATGAAGGGGAGGAGTAGCGGCTCAATTCCGAGACAGAGAGGTTGCCCATGGTTGAGAGGCAGCCCGGAAAGGCCGTGAACGTCGCCCTGGAGCAGCCTATGGCAGAAATAGGCCGGGTTACGCCCGTTATCGCGTGTCGGAAAGTGCCTTTGGCCCTATTGAGGGATGTCAAAGGAACTAAGGTGGTACCGCGCGGAGATAAGCGTCCTTAAATGAGGGCGCGTTTTTGTTTTTGTCTTTGATATCAGGCGTGTCGAAAAAGGAGGGGGCGCCGATGGCGCAACGCAGCTTTTCATCTACCGCAGCTGTGGAACTGCCTAAGGTGTACGACCCTAAGGCAGCGGAGAAGAAATGGTACAAGTTCTGGGAGGAGAGGAGCTACTTCCATGCTGAGGTCCGGCCCGGACGGCCCAAATTCAGTATGGTCATTCCACCTCCGAATGTGACGGGGTCGCTGCACATGGGGCATGCCCTCAACAATACGTTGCAGGACGTTTTGTTGCGTTGGCATCGGATGATGGGGCATGATGCTCTGTGGTTGCCGGGCACCGATCACGCAGGCATAGCCACACAGATCAAGGTGGAAGAGCATCTGCGTAAGGAGGAGAATCTCACCCGGCACGATCTGGGGCGCGAGCGTTTCTTGGAGCGTGTCTGGGAGTGGAAAGAGCACTACCACGCCAACATCGTGGAGCAACTCAAGACCTTGGGTTGTGCGCTTGACTGGCAAAGGGAGCGCTTCACCATGGATGAGGGTTGCTCCAGAGCCGTGCGTGAGGTGTTCGTTCGCCTGTACGAACGAGGCCTCATCTACCAAGGACACTACATTGTCAATTGGTGTCCGGCGTGCAATACGACTCTTTCTGATCTGGAAGTCGAGCACGAGGAAGTGGAAGGCCATCTGTGGCACATTCGTTATCCCCTGGTTTCAGGTCAGGGGCATGTGACGGTGGCCACTACCCGCCCTGAAACCATGCTCGGCGATACGGCGATAGCCGTCCATCCTGATGATGAACGTTACACGGCGCTGGTCGGGCAATACGTCACCTTACCGCTGATGAACCGTACGATTCCGCTTGTCGCCGATGAGTATGTGGATCCTTCTTTCGGTACGGGTGCCGTGAAGGTGACACCGGCTCATGATCCCAATGACTATGAGATTGCCGAAAGACATGACTTGCCTCGTGTTCAGGTGATCGGTCAAGAGGGTCGCATGACGGCGGAGGCCGGAGCCTATGCGGGCCTTAACCGCTATGCGTGTCGTGAACAGGTTGTGGCCGACCTGCAGGAGCAGGGCCTTTTGGAGAAAGTGGACGATTATCAGCATGCGGTGGGGCATTGTTATCGCTGCGGGACGGTCGTGGAGCCGCTGATCTCTAAACAGTGGTTTGTCCGGATGAAACCGTTGGCCGAACCTGCCATCGAAGCGGTGCGGCGGGGGGAGGTCCGTTTTGTTCCGGAGCGTTTTGCCAAGCAGTATCTGCACTGGATGGAAAACACCCGTGATTGGTGCATATCGCGCCAATTGTGGTGGGGTCATCGGATCCCGGTCTGGACATGCGAGGCCTGCGGAAAGCAGTTTGCTTCGAAGCATGATCCGGATAGGTGCCCCGGGTGTGGTGACAGTCGAATCGAGCAGGATCCGGACGTCCTGGATACATGGTTCAGTTCCGCTCTGTGGCCTTTTTCCACACTTGGTTGGCCGGATGAGACGGATGATTTGACTCAGTTTTACCCCACTTCGGTGTTGGTCACGGCCTATGACATCATCAACTTTTGGGTCGCTCGGATGATCTTCTCCGGCTTGGAACACATGGGCCAAAAGCCCTTCCATGAGGTACTGGTGCATGG
>JBMNSS010000062.1:0-14137 GCA_050945315.1 Limnochordia bacterium
CAGATGCCCGGTACCAAATTGTGTACCGGATGCTTTACAGGTGAGTATCCCTTAGGGGCAGGAGAGCCCCAAACGACTTCGGACTTGTTGGAAGATGAGGAGTGAGGCCGATGTCCGATGAGATGACCTATAAGGCCGCCGGAGTGGATATTGAAGCCGGCTACGAAGCCGTGCGCCGCATCCGAACTCTGGCCCAGAGCACGTACGGGCCCGGAGTCCTCGACGATATAGGTTCCTTCGGAGGCTTTTTCGCACTGGACGTAGCCAAGTACAAGGAGCCGGTCTTGGTCTCAGGTACCGACGGGGTGGGAACCAAACTGAAGATCGCCTTTATGGCCGACCGTCACAATACCGTAGGTATCGACTTAGTAGCCTACTGCGTCAACGACATCATTTGTCAAGGAGCCAAGCCTCTGTTTTTCCTGGATTATCTCGCTACGGGTAAGGTCACTCCGAATCAGATCGAAGAGATCGTCTCCGGGATAGCCGAAGGCTGTCGCCAAGCAGGTTGTGCCCTGATTGGCGGCGAGACGGCAGAGATGCCCGGTTTCTACGCAGAAGGCGAGTATGATCTGGCCGGGTTTGCGGTAGGCGTCGTGGACAGGAAAGACGTCATCGATGGCTCAGCAGTCGTCGCCGGGGACAGAATCGTCGCTATCGGCTCCACCGGACTGCAAAGCAGCGGTTTTTCGCTGGTGCGCCGTATCGTTTTCGACACCATGGGGCTTGGTGTTGATCATTACGTCGATGAACTGGAAGGAACCATTGGGGACGTCCTTTTGACACCGACGGCCGTTTACGCCGAAGTCATCATGAGGCTTATCGAGGAGACTTCCGTCCATGGTATCGCCAATATCTCCGGAGGCGGCCTTCCCGAGAACATCCCTCGCGCCGTTCGAAACAGTCTTCGACCCGTGGTCCGCAAGGGAAGCTGGCCCGTTCCGCCCGTCTTTTCTTTCCTCCAGGCAGGCGGAGGAGTCAGCACGGATGAGATGTACCGGACCTTTAACATGGGAGTAGGCATGGCAGTGATTGTCCCGGACGGGGAGGCAGCCCGTGCTTGTGAGATCATTCAAACCTGCGGTCATCCTGCCTTTATCATCGGTGAGATTGCGGAAGCCACCGGTGACGACCGCAGCTTGCTTTTCTTGAATTAGTGAGGGATCTTTAGCATGCTGCGCTGCGCAATACTCGTTTCGGGCCGAGGCAGCAACATGGAGGCCATACTAAAGGCAACAGCCTCAGGCGATTTACCCATTGAAGTTGCGGTGGTGGCGACGGATCGTCCGGGAGCACCTGCCATCTCTGTTGCTCAACGATACGGTGTGTGTACGTTCGAACCGGATGCCGAACAAGCGGGCGACAGGCAGACCTTCTTTTCGATCCTGGCGCACAAGCTGCAGGAGTTGAGTGTCGAGCTGATCGTTTTGGCGGGATTCATGCGTATTCTGCCCCCTGACTTCCTTGCTCGCTACCCTGAACGGATCATCAACATCCATCCGTCTTTACTGCCGGCGTTCCCCGGACTGAAGGCTCAGCGTCAGGCCCTTGAATACGGTGTGCGCTTTACCGGCTGCACGGTTCATTTCGTCGATGAGGGGGTAGACAGCGGGCCCATCATCGATCAGAGAGTCGTCCCTGTCTATCCGGATGACACCGAAGAAAGCCTGGCGGCCCGAATTCTCGCTGAAGAGCACAAGCTGTTACCGGCGTGCATCCGACTGATCGCCGAGGGGCGACTTCGGGTCGTAGATCGCCGAGTGCACATTCTTCGCCCGGCAGAGACCTAAGAGGTGAACGAAGATGAAACACAGAGCACTGATCAGTGTTTTTGACAAAACGGGTGTTGTGGATTTTGCGCGGGGGCTGGTAGAGCTGAACTTCGAGATAGTCTCTACGGGTGGCACCTACGAGACTCTGCGCCAAGCGGATGTTCCGGTGACCTACATAAGTGAGGTGACCGGCTTTCCTGAAATCCTCGAAGGACGCGTCAAGACGCTCCATCCGGCCATCCATGCCGGCATATTGGCCAAGCGGGGAGTCTCCGCTCATACACAGGAGCTGACAAAGCAGTCTATCACCCCGATCGATGTCGTGGCCGTTAATCTCTATCCTTTTCAGGAAACCGTCTCCCGCCCCGGAACAACCTTAGATGAGGCCCTGGAGAACATCGATATCGGCGGACCGACCATGGTCCGGGCCGCGGCAAAGAACCACCCCGATGTCATAGTGGTGGTAGATCCGGAGCGTTACGAACAAGTGCTCTCGTGGCTGCGAGCAGGGGGTCCCTCTCCCGCTGAACGTTTGACGCTGGCGCAAGAAGCTTTCGCTCATACGGCAGCGTATGATGCGGCTATCAGTAGCTATCTTCAGAGCTTAAGTGCACCGCAGAAGACGGATGAGACCTTTCCGCAGGAGTTGCAGTTGCGCTTCCGACTCCATCAGCACCTTCGCTACGGAGAAAACCCGCACCAAAAAGCCGCGTTCTACAGGGAGGAAAGCTGGCGCAACGCTTGCACATTGGCCACGGCCCGTCAGCTGCACGGAAAGGAACTCTCGTTCAATAACATCAACGATGCAGCGGCGGCGGTCGAGATGATCAGAGGTTTCAGCCAGCCGGCGGTGGTGGCTGTGAAGCACACAAATCCCTGCGGCCTGGCCGTAGCGGAAGAGCTCAGTGCCGCCTATCAGAAAGCCTATGAGGCCGATCCCGTCTCCATCTTCGGAGGTATCGTAGCCTGCAATCGTCCTGTTGATGAGACAACGGCCGCTTTGATGAGTGAGATATTTCTTGAGGTGATCCTGGCACCCGCATTTACTCCTGCGGCACTTGAGATTCTGCGCGCCAAGCCCAACCTCCGTCTGATTGAGCTCGCCCCGGAGCCCCTCGAACCATGGCTCGACATGAAGCGGGTGCCCGGCGGGCTGCTCGTGCAGGAGGCGGATCTCGTCGACCTGGATCCTGAGCAACTGCAAGTGGTGACGACCAGAACGCCCAGTGACGAAGAATGGCAAGATCTGCGTCTTGCCTGGCACGTCGTGAAACACGTGAAATCGAATGCCATTGTCGTGGCCAGAAACAGGCAGACCCTCGGGGTGGGCGCAGGCCAGATGAGCCGCATTCTTTCAGCTCAGATCGCCATAGATCAGGCGGGGGATAAGGCTCGAGGAGCCGTCTTGGCCTCCGATGCCTTCTTCCCCTTTGATGATGTCGTACAAGCCGCGGCAGCCGCCGGTATCACCTCGATTATCCAACCGGGAGGGTCCCGGCGGGACGCCGATTCCATCGTGGCAGCTGACAAGGCCGGAATAGCCATGGTCTTCACCGGGTTGAGGCATTTCAAACACTGAGGTAGGGGGCAAAGCTGTCTATGCAAGTGCTAGTGGTGGGAGGCGGCGGACGAGAACACGCGTTGGCCTGGGGGCTCTCAAAGAGCCCCGAAGTAGAGCAGATATGGACTACCGGCAACAATCCCGGTATCAACCAACTGGCACGTTACGTCGGCGGCGCTGAAGAGACGATTGAGTCTCTCGCCCGCTGGGCCGAAAGACAACGAATCGATCTGACTGTGGTGGGGCCCGAGGCACCCCTCTCTGAAGGCATTGTTGATACATTCCGTTCCCATGGGCTGGCTATCATGGGGCCTACCCGTAGAGCAGCCGAATTGGAGAGCAGCAAGGCGTTTGCCAAGGAGACTATGGTACGGGCGGGAATACCGACCGCTCGCTTCATGGTCTGCGACAGTGCGGCACAGGCCAGGGACGCCGTCCGGCAGCTGGGCACACCTGTGGTGATCAAAGCTGACGGTCTGGCGGCGGGCAAGGGCGTCAGCATATGTCACACTGTCGCCGAAGCCGATGCCTGCATCGTCTCCATGATGGAGGAACGTCTGCACGGTGAAGCCGGTTCGCGCCTCGTCGTGGAGGAGTATCTCACCGGCGAAGAGGTCAGTGTCTTGGCCTTTGTGTCCGGGGGGGAAGTGGTGGTCATGCCACCCTGTCAAGACCACAAAGCGGTCTGGGACGGGGACCGGGGACCCAACACCGGAGGCATGGGTGCCTACACTCCTGTCCTCGCGGTCGATGATGCGATGCTGGAGGACATACGCCAACGGGTCCTGAAACCTGTCGTCCAAACCATGGCTGATCTGGGACGCCCTTACTCCGGAGTCCTGTACGCCGGCCTCATGCTCACCGATCGCGGACCCCACGTGTTGGAGTTCAACTGCCGCTTCGGCGACCCGGAAACCCAAGTGATCATCCCGAGACTGGAGAGCAGCCTAGCCGATGTGCTTTGGTCAGTGGCCACCGACCGTCTCGCCGAGGTGGAGGTGCGCTGGAGTGCGCATGCAGTAGCATGCGTTGTGCTCGCCTCCGAGGGTTATCCCGGCTGTTACCCAGTCGGTCTTCCGATAACCGGTCTGGATACGGCGGCTCGAAATCGCTGCGTGCAGGTCTTCCACGCCGGTACACGCCGGGAAGGTGACACAGTAGTCACCGCAGGCGGACGAGTCTTGGGAGTCACGGCCTGGGCCGACAGTCTCAAACAGGCTGTTGAGACTGCCTATGACGCAGCCGATGCCATCGACTTTCCGGGGAAACACTGTCGTCGGGACATTGCCCACAGAGCGCTAATCCGCCAGTAGCCGTTTGAGTTCATCGGCATCGGGCGTGACGTAGGCCGTCTTGTGATGATCGTATATTACAAAGCCGGGTTTTGCCCCGCGCGGTTTGCGCACATACCGACGTTCGCAATAGTCGACCGGAACGAGACTCGAATGTCGCGCCCGGCTGTGCAAAGCGGCGAATTGCAGAGCCAAAGCCAGAGTGTCAGGTGCGATCTCTGGGCCTGTTTTTCGCACAATGACATGCGCCCCTGCAGCGTCTTTGGCGTGTACCCACAAGTCATCGGGCCTGGCCAATTTCATGGTTATGAAGTCGTTTTGTCGTTGATTCTTACCTACCAGGATCTCTGTGCCGTCGGGTGCCGTGACAGTCAGATGACTGGCCATTGGCCGCTCCGTCTTTGGCGTGCGCTGCGCACCTGGCACAGAGATCTGTTCCTTCAAATCCTCACCGATTTCGGCCAGCTCCTCCCGTACGCTTGCTTCTGTCACGGCGTCGAGGGTGTTGCGCAGATATGTGACCTCATCTTGGGATATCCGGAGTCGCTGTTCTGCCTGTTGCCGAGTCTTGCGCGCCTTGTGATACTTGCGGAAGTATTTGTCGGCATTGGCCGCGGCTGACAACGAGGGATCCAGCTCTATCTGTATTTTGGCTCCCTCCTCATAGTAGTTTGGCACAATGACGCTGGGCGCTCCCTTCGGTATCTGATGGATATGTGCCAGAAGAAGCTCACCGCACAGACGGTAGTCCTCGGCCCGTTCCGCTTCCCTTAGAGACGCTTGATGAATGCCCAACCGACGCTCTGCTTTGGCCAGCGCTGTCTTGGCGGCACCCAGGAGCTCGCTCCGCATCCGTTCAAATTCAGCCACCTCTTGGCGCTCTTTAAAAAACCAGTCGACAAGAGCGTTGACGCTCTCAAAGACCTCTGTTGTTCCTTCCCAAGGCCTGTAAGTCAAAGGCAGGAACCAAAAATTTACAGGCACACCCTGAGTATCGCAGACTCCCCAAGGCTCTATGTCTCCTGTTTTTGCCCTGTTCACTACGGTACAGAACGAACTCCACAGTGCCCTCACTCCTTGGGGATCAAGCTCAGCCCTCGTCACTGAGACCGGCAGTCCTGCACCTGCGACGACTTGACGAGCGGCATCAGGGCCCAAGCCATGGTAATCATTGACGAGAGCGCGAGCGATCTGCATCGGGGCAGGAGTGTGTCGAAGACTGAACGAGAAACGCTCCTCCGTGACTGAAAAAGGATGCTCCTTGTCCTGAGGTGGCGGCGGTAGGTAAGGGCGCCCCGGATAGACCTCCCGATAGCGCGACTTCTCGGCGCTCACTCGCCGTATGCCATCGATGATGGTCCTGCTCGCGGGATCAACGAGGAGTATATTGCTGTGCCGCCCCATGAGTTCCGTGGTAAGCCAGCGTTCGACGCGCTGACCCGATTCGTCGCGCCCCTCGAAACGTAAGGTGATCACACGCTCCAGTCCGGGCTGCTCGACAGCGAGCAGACGCGCCGGCTCCAGATGCTTGCGCAGAACCATGCAGAAGCTATGAGCCATCCGAGGACTATCAGGAGGTTCGGCATCGGTCAGGTGCAGGCGCGGCTCGGAGGTGTCGGCACACAGCAGAAGTTGATAGCTAACCCCCGGCTGGCGCAATCCCAAGTGGACCGTGTTCCGGTCGGGCTGCTGAATACGCTGAAGACGGGCGTTCTGCAATAATCCGTTGAGTTCCCGTACCAGCTGATGGACGACGAGACCATCCATACCCACAGCTTTCACTCCATTTCTCTCGCAGGAGACAGGACCTTGAAGGCGAAGTCTTTACGCACCTTGCTACCTCATATCATAGGAGGCACTCTGTTGTCCAGACGTTTTTCAGTAGCCAAGACGGCAAGCTTCCTCGCCTTCCTTGTTATCATGACACTGACGCGCAGCGGTATTGCCCAGCCCCTTAACAAGGCCGCCCAGTCATCCCTTGACATAGCGTATCAATTGGCCGGGGCCGGCATGATCAAATGGTCGGCCACCGCTTTTCAGGATGTCGTGAAAAACGCGCCTGAGTCCGTTGAAGCACTGATGCTGGGTGGACTGGCATTGTTCGCAGTCGGAGACGAGCGTCAGGCCGGGGGAGTGTGGCAGAAGGCGGAGACTCTGGGTGAGGAATCAGCCAGCGCTCTGTTGGGCGATGTCAGATTTCGGCAGGGTGATCTTGACGGGGCCCAAGTCGCCTACGAACGTGCCGTAGCCTCGCTTCCGAGGGCCGCCAAAGCCCGAGTCGGGCTGGCTCTGATCGCCGAAAAACGAGGCCACCTTGATGAGGCTATCGACCATATAAGACCACTCATCGAACCTCCCGCTGACGAAGAAGCCGAATCCCACATCCCCATGATCGATGCCTACTACCACCTGGGTCGGTTCTATCTGGCCAACGGTCAACCTGCCGACGCTTTGGGTATTTTGAAAACCGGTACACAGCTGAACACGCGACATCCGCAGATGCATCTTCTGTTGGCCATGGCCTATGAACAAAGCGGACTGATTGCTGAATCCACTCACCTCTACGAGCGAGCTCTCCAACTCGACCCGGATTTGGGGGCTGCCAAGGAGGGACTGGAGCGACTTCGACGCTAACGTTGCATCTCCTGCTACGCATGAACTCCTTTCCTGGGGAATAGGCATGACCTGCGAGGTTCTCAGAATGCCGAACTCCTCACAGAAAGGAAAACAGGATGATGCATCTGGATCACCGTTGGCACACACTGAGCAAAGACGAAGTGGCCCATCTGCTCAAGACGGACTGTGAATCCGGTTTGCCGTCGAGGGAAGCGCTCCGTCGCCTGCAGCGTTGCGGCCCCAACAGACTGGCCGAAAAGCCCGCGAAGCCCAAATGGCTGATCTTCCTACAGCAATTCCAGGATTTTATGGTCATGGTCCTTCTCGTCGCTACTGCTGTCAGCGCCCTTTTGGGTGAACTCGCGGACGCAGTAGCGATCGCCGCCATCGTAATGATCAACGCTGTCTTGGGGTATATGCAAGAAGCCAAGGCCGAAGCGTCGCTGGCCGCTCTGAAACAGCTGACTGCACCTCGCGCCAGAGTCCTTCGCGATAAACGCATTCTTGACGTTCGGGCAGACCAACTGGTTCCCGGAGACATAATCGAGATTGAAAGCGGAGATCGTATACCAGCCGATGTCCGGCTCATCTCCGCCATTTCACTGGCTGCCGATGAAAGCCCACTCACCGGAGAATCGCTGCCCGTATCGAAAAGCTCGACGTGGATCGGGCGGGGATCCGAAGGTCCCGGTGACCGTCAGAATATCCTTTTCATGGGCACCACGGCTGTCAGGGGTCGTGGTCGGGGTATCGTTGTGGCCACGGGCATGAACACCCAAATCGGAGAGATCGCCGGTCTCATCCAAGACGCAGACGAAAGTCCCACACCTTTGCAGGTCAGATTGGAGCACCTGGGCAAAGTATTGGTCGGTGTGTGTCTGGCTCTGGTCACTCTGGTCTTTGCCGCCGGAGTCATCCAGGGCCTGCCGGTGTATAAGATGTTCCTCACGGGAGTCAGCCTGGCCGTAGCGGCTATACCTGAAGGCTTGCCGGCCGTGGTCACTATCGCCTTGGCTATAGGTGTGCAACGCATGATCCGCCGGCGGGGTATCGTTCGGAGTCTGCCGGCCGTGGAGACGTTGGGCTGTGCCACCGTCATATGTTCCGACAAGACGGGAACCCTCACCAAGAATGAAATGACGGTCGTGCGCTTGGTCACTGTAGACCGACAGCTTGATATCAGCGGCACGGGCTATAGCATCAAAGGTGAGTTCCGCGAACGCGGACGTCTTGTCAACCCTACTGTGGATCCCGATTGGGCAACCGCTTTGGCCATCGCTGCTTTGTGCAACCACGCCCGCCTGCCGCAAGACTCTGAAAGATCCTCCGCCTCCTTGAACGTTATAGGTGATCCCACAGAAGCGGCACTGGCGATACTGGCTGCCAAAGGGGGCATGGATCCTGACATCGTGCGTCTGCGCTATCCGACGGTGGCGGAAGTGCCCTTTGATTCCTACCGTAAACGCATGAGCGTCGTTGTCCGCTGGCAGGGCTTGCGCAGCATGGTGAAAGGTGCCCCCGACATCATCCTTGAGCGTTGCACCCATATACTGCGGGCGGGTCAGGTTCGACCCTTAAGCAAGGCCGAACGCCGCGTGCTTAGCGAAAAGGTGGCCCGGTTGGGAGCCGAAGCTTTGCGTGTCCTGGCGTTGGCCTACCGACCGCTGTCAGTGGCACACGTTGCGGATCCACCTGCCGAGAACTTGATAGAGCAAGGACTGGTTTTCGTGGCCTTGGCAGCCCTGATGGATCCTCCCCGTGAGGAGGTGCCTCGAGCGATTGCCACGGCCGAAAAGGCGGGAATTCGGACCATCATGGTCACGGGAGACCATAAGGACACGGCTCTGGCCATCGGGCGTCAGCTGGGCCTTGCGGTGACAGGCGGTGTCATCACCGGTGATCAACTCGATACCCTCAGTGATGGACAACTGGAAAAGGCGTTGCGTACCGGCCAAATCTTCGCCCGTGTCTCGCCGAAACACAAACTGCGCATCGTACGCACCCTTCGCCGTCAAGGTGAGATAGTGGCCATGACAGGCGATGGAATCAACGATGCACCCGCGCTCAAGGAAGCGGATATCGGCATCGCCATGGGGCTCACCGGGACAGATGTGACCAAAGATGCCAGCGCCATGGTCTTAGCAGATGACAACTACGCCACTATCGTCGCCGCCATTGAAGAAGGGCGCGGCATCTACGACAACATACGGAAATTCATCCGTTATCTGTTGGCCTGTAACGTCGGGGAAGTGCTGACCATGCTCTTGGCGACTGTGGCAGGTCTGCCGCTGCCGCTTCTGCCCATACAGATTCTGTGGATGAATCTTGTCACCGACGGCTTACCTGCCATAGCCTTAGGAGTCGATCCTCCGCATGATGACGTCATGCACCGCCCTCCCCGCAGAGCGGACGAAAGCATTTTTGCTCGGGGGCTCTACCAAAAGATTCTGGTGCGCGGCACATTGATCAGCTTGTGCACCGTGGCGGTCTTCATCGTAGCCTTGATGGTCAAACCCACAAATCTGGAGTGGGCCCAGACTATGGCTTTCACCACTTTGGTCATGTCGCAGTTGTTTTACGTGTTTCAGTGCCGTAGTGAGTACCAGTCCGTTTTTGAGATCGGTCTTTTCACAAATCGCTACCTGGTCGCGGCCGTAGGCATCTCCGCCGCTATGCATATCCTCGTGATCTACTGGCCTGTCACTCATCACATATTCCACACGGTACCTCTTTCTTTGACCGATTGGCTGACGGTGTTGGCTTTCAGCGGCTGGTCTATCATCATGGAGGGGAGTCTGCGTCTGGTACGTAGATACTGGCGCCGCTATGTCGCTTTGATCCGCGTCACGCCCTGACTCTCCTGGCCATCGCCCGATGCCATGTTTACATGCATACCCGATCGCGATAGAATAAAGCCACATCCTGGCGGTCCGCCCGGCACTTGATCGACCTCTCGGGCCGCGGTGGTCTTTGGGGGTCGATCATGTGCGATGCCCGTCGCCACCCATCGATCCTGAGTGCTTCGGGCGCTGCTTTTCGGACAAGTCCCATAGGCACCTTGGGGTGCTCCGTCGACTCAGGGCTCTGCGGCAGGTGGCTATCAAGGTAACGGACAGCGAAAAAATGAAACCGCTCAGACACACTTGCGTGGAGACCCCTACCGCCGCGAGGCGAGTAGCAACCTAACGGCTGTACAGGCGTGGACAGGGCTGTTCACACGCCGCCGGTTCGTCACACAAGGCGAAGATATTGCCGGCGGGATCGCACCCTCCGTGGAGGTGCATCAAGGTTAAGGGGGAGTTCTGTGCTGGTCTCCATGACTGGTTTTGGCAGTGCCGTATCCAACAATGAGAAGCAACAGATTCGAGTCGAAATCCGCAGCGTCAATCACCGCTACCGCGATGTTGTGGTGCATCTGCCACATCCCCAAATCGAATGGGAAGAGAAGATACGACAACTGGTCTGTGATCGTCTACATAGGGGCCGGATAGAGGTCTTCGTAATCCCGGAGGATTCCGGTCTGAAAGAGCAAACGGTCAGACTCAACACGACTCTCCTGGAGAGTTACGCCGCAGCCTGTACGGAAGCCGGTCGTATTCTGGGACCTTTGAACATAACATTCGAATCCCTCCTGCTCATTCCGGGTATGTTTGTGGTAGTGGAAAAAGATGCCGCCGATCTTTGGCTGAGCATTGAACAAGCTCTGCGCATGGCCTTAGACAGACTGGTAACCATGCGGGAATCCGAAGGGCGGCGTCTGCAACAAGATATACTCGGGCGTCTGGACTTAGTGGAGCAGTGGGTGGATCAGATTGCCGAGCGCGTACCCGGTATGGTCGATGGGTATTGCGAACGGCTGAGATCCAGACTGAATGAACTTGTCGCCGCACCCGGCATCACTGAGGAACGTCTCGCCGCAGAGATGGTCATCTTTGCGGATCGTTCGTGCATCAGCGAAGAGCTTACCCGAGCCCGAAGTCACATAGTCCAATTTCGCCAAGCTTGTCGGACGGAGGGACCGGTGGGACGTAAGCTCGATTTTCTGCTGCAAGAACTCAACCGGGAAGCCAATACCATGGCTGCCAAGACCGCTGACAATCAGGCCGCTGACCTAGTGGTGAATATCAAGACAGAGCTTGAAAAAGTGCGAGAACAGGTGCAGAACATAGAGTAGGTGCGTTCTCGCCGTTGATATCCCTTACCGGGAGGTGATCGAGTCATGGCGTTGCCTAAGCTAACCGCCGAAGAGAAACTGAAGGCCTTGGAGAAGGCTCAGAGTGTGCGTAGTCGACGAGCAGCTATTCGTGAAGACCTGAAATCTGGTAAGATAACACTGAGAGAGGTTCTGCAGCGATCCGACGATGAAGTCATAGCCAAGATGCGTGTCACATACTTGCTCCAATCGCTGCCGCAGATTGGCAAGGTTACGAGTCGCCGAATCATGGATGAAATCGGCATTCATGAGAATCGTCGCGTGCAAGGATTGGGCAAACGGCAGATCAACGCTTTGTTAGAGAAGTTTTGATCTGGTAACCAGAAGACTGCACAGCCAAAACATGGGTGTCCGAATGGCCTAGGGTCGCCTGTGCCACACACAAGAATTCTCCAGTTCCCTGGAAGGAGACCTTTCCTCCGTTATGCAGATCAAAATGATCAACATCGGCTTTGGGAATATTATCGCCGCAAACCGGATCGTAGCCATTGTGAGCCCCGAGTCTGCCCCGATCAAACGCATCGTGCAAGATGCCCGCGAACGCGGCATGTTGATTGATGCCACCTACGGCAGGCGCACTCGAGCAGTCATCATATGTGACTCCGATCATGTGATTCTCTCGGCCGTGTTGCCTGAAACCGTTGCGCATCGCCTGTCTGCACGCGATGATGCTTCGGAGCCGGGATTGTGACTTCCGGGAGGCGTAGCATGAGCAGACAGGGTTTTCTAGTTGTGCTTAGCGGGCCGTCATCCGTGGGCAAAGACACGGTATTGGAGGCTGTGTTAGGTCATATACCGGACATGGTTTACTCCGTGTCGGCCACCACACGACCACCCCGGCCGGGTGAGGTGCACGGCGTGGACTATTATTTCCTCAGTGACGAGGAGTTCCGGGAGCTTATCCGTACCGACGGTCTCCTGGAGTGGGCCGAGTATTGCGACTACCTGTATGGTACTCCTCGCGCCTTCGTCGAAGAAATGGTAGCTCAAGGCAAAATAGTCATTAGCGATATTGACATTCAAGGTGCAGAGCAAATACGCCGCGCCATGCCTGACGGAGTGTTTATCTTCTTGATGCCACCCTCCCTGGAAGAGCTGCGTCGAAGAATCATGCGGCGGGCGACGGAGCCTCCCGAGGCTATCGCTTCACGCATGGCCAGAGCGGAAGAAGAGATGCACAACATCGTCAGCTATGATTATTGGATCCTAAACGCCGATCTCGCTCAAGCGGTGCAGGATCTCAAAGCCATCCTTAGGGCAGAGAGGCTTCGCGTTAGGCGGGGCGGCTATAAGAAAGTGGGGGAGAGCCTATGATGAACCAACCACCGCTGGACGTGCTTCGCGAGAGAGTGGACAGCCGTTACACTCTCACCGTACTGGCTGCCAAACGTGCACGGCAGCTGCTTGAGGGCGCCAAGTCGTTGACCGACTGTGACTCCGACAAGCCGGTGACCATCGCACTCAATGAGATTGCTCGCGACCGAGTCGGGTGGGAACGCGTCAGCAGCGATCCCGTTCGATAGGCCCGCAAAGCGTCTTCCTTCCACCCATAGGGATAGGAAAAACGGCTGGGGAGCGTTATTTTAGTGAATGATCCTGTGGCGCAGGTCGTAGTGGACGTGCGCATCCGTGATGTTGACCGAGTCTTCGACTATGCGGTCCCGCCCGCGTTGGCCGATACTCTGAGGCCGGGTCATCGCGTCCTTGTTCCCTTCGGCAGTCGCCATGTCGAAGGATACGTGGTGCGCTATCCGACCACGAGTAGCCTAACCGAGCTAAAACCCATTGCCAGACTGCTTGACGAGAAACCGCTTCTGTCACCGGAGCGGGTAGGACTGGCGCAATGGATGAGTGAGCGATATCTTTGCTTGATGGCACAAGCGTTTCAGTGTTGGTTGCCTCCCGGCACCGCCCTGCGAAGCTCAACTCGTGCCAAAGCCCGACGTCAGAATGTCTACAGCCTCACTCCATCGGTCGGTGATGTCCAAAGCGTACTGGACGCTCTGAGACGGGCACCGCGACAAACCGAAGCTTATCAATGGCTCGTCGCCCACGGAGGAACGGCCACGGCAAAAGAAGTCGCAGCCGAAGGAGTCTCTCCCGCGGCGTTGACGGCCCTGGTCGATAAAGGGTTTGTTCAGCGGATGAGTCGCCCCGTAAAGCGCGACATATGGGGGGAACGCACGTGGCATAAAGAGAACCATCCGCTCAGCCCGGGGCAGAGTAAGGTCATCGCCCGTCTCAATGAGGCATTGACCGTTGGCCAAGGTCGTTTCCTGCTGTTCGGAGTTACCGGGAGCGGAAAGACTCTTGTCTATCTTCACTGCATTTCATCGGCACTGGAGCAAGGCAAATCGGCCATAGTCCTTGTTCCCGAGATCAGTCTGACCCCTCAGGCAGTCTCCGCATTCAAGGGTTGGTTTGGAGATCAGGTTGCCGTGTTGCATAGCAGACTGTCTGTCAGCGAGCGCGCGGAGCAGTGGCAAGATGCAGCCGAGGGCCAGGCCCGGGTGATATTGGGGGCTCGTTCCGCCGTATTTGCTCCCGTATCCAATCTAGGCTTGATCGTCATCGACGAAGAGCAAGAAAGCGCCTACAAACAGGAAGAAGCTCCTCGCTATCACGCCCGGGAGGTGGCCAAGGCGCGCGTGCAGAGCGAAGGCGGTCTGCTGCTGTTGGGCAG
>JBMNSS010000063.1:0-13961 GCA_050945315.1 Limnochordia bacterium
ATCGACGTTCAGATCGACGACCTCCTTTGTGCATGCGGTCTCCGCCCTCGTCCATAAGTAACAACCGAAAAACCCACCCTTCGGTTCAAAGGAGGTAGCGCCAACGGCGTAAATTCATGGTGAGTGTGTTGGTCCGGTCTGCCGAGCTCAAATGATCATCGCGCCGGAGGGGGCGGTTACAAGACGTTCAGGCACGCCTGCAAGGAGGTGATGGGCACGGCGCCTTCCGGCTATGAGCAGCCGGGAGATAGGCCTGCCGCCGATCGCCGTGTCCACCATCCGTTTTTTGGAGAGTCTCTAACGACGCAAGATGGCGTGTTTGCGATACTTCTCCGCCACTGATTCCACCAAGCCGTCTTTCATGACCAATAGGATGCTCTCTTTCTCATAGACAGGTGACACATCTTCCAACGGATCACAGCTCAGAACCACCAAGTCGGCCTGCTTGCCTACCTCCAGTGTGCCGACGCGATCCAAGACACCCAGGGCAGCCGCCGTAGTGTGCGTCGCCGCCACAATGACTTCCATGTTAGACAGACCGCACTGAGCCAGCTCCATAAGCTCCCACGGGGTGGCATCACCGGGTTCCCAGCCATGGGCCGATCCGGGTCCGTCCGTGCCCACACCGATCTTGATCCCTATTTCGTGAGCCCGACGTACCCCCGCCCGATGGATGGGCTGGGACTCTTGCATTTCCTCCATCATCCACGGGCGATCGGGCCATGCGTGAATGTTTCTGTCAGAGGTCACTCTCAGGGTAGGGATGTAAAACAGGTCTTTTTTGGCGATCCCCTGAAGCGCTTCTTCATCGATAAAGCACCCGTGGTGAATCATGTCGGCGCCGGCTTCTATGGAGTAATTCAGCCCCGGCTGGGTATGGGCATGTACGGCCACGGGTTTGCCCCAAGCGTGAGCCTCATCTACCAGGGCGGTGATCTCTTCAGGTGTGTAGTTGATCACCGAGCAGTCTTCATTGATATCCCAAAAGCCACCGGACGCCGCCGTCTTGATAAAATCGCAGCCCGCCTCCACCATCTCCCGTACCGCCTTGCGCACCTCCCAGGGCCCGTCCGCCGTGCGTCCCTTCACATGGCCGTTGGTGGCATTGACTATACAACCTACCACGAGATCCGCCACACCGACTATGTCCTTTGCTTTGATGGCGTCGCGCAACCGGCACCCGGCGGGTCCGCCTGAGACTGTACCGATCGTCGTAATGCCTCGATGCAGTGCCATACGCAACCGGCGGATCGTGCCAAAACCTCCGCCTAAGTGCCAATGGGCATCTATAAGCCCCGGGATGACGCTATGAGTCGAGGCATCGATCACCTCTGCCCCCGCAGGTATGCCCACGTCCCCCGCTTTGCCGACAGCGGCGATTCTCTCTCCTTCCGTAACGATGATCGCTTCCTTCAGCGCATTTCCCGTACCGTCGATAAGCTGACCTATGAGAATGGCCTTCGTGGTCACGGAGTCTTCCCCCCTAGATATCCGTCATTTCTGTCGTTCCCTGGCCGGCATGGTACCTACACTCATGATGTTACGGTAACGCCATGCCCCCACCGAACAAAAGGCGATGATACGTTCTTCTCCGTTTTCCGTTTAGAGATTCCGGCCTTTGAAATGATCTTCCTTGCCGTTTCATACGCAATCGGCGAGTGACAGCGAAAGAACCAACACCCGTAGGCTAAGCACGGGTCGCCGTATCTCCGGTACGACCGGCGGGATCCGGATTTGGTGCGAAAAACCCAGGACAAAACCCGGGCCTTGGTATCTCGTATGTCTCGAATACACAAAGGAACGTCGACAGAGGTGAAATGAGCTTGCCTCACCTTGGTGGACAACCTGGACATGATGCAAAAAAGCCGCGGCCCTCTTTACCAAGGAGACAGACCGGACCCGGTGGCAGCATGCCAGTCTATCGAAGCACGGACGGCAGAGCTCAGTGTAACGACCATGTGTCTATTCCTCCAAGTCTCCACCGGCGGTTACTGCACGTGGTGTCCGAGGCTGCCTTCTGCCCATGCACCGCGGGATAAAGACTCTTGGAGAAGATCCTGGCTATTCACCAAGACAGCCGGCAGATCTACGGAGCCCCGCGTATACACGCCGAACTCCAAGCCATGGGTGTGCGAAAAACAATGGCACGCCTGATGCTTCAGGCCCGAATCGAAGGTGTTGGTGGGCGCAAAAGCCAGGGCACGACTAAGGCTGATTCAAAAAACGACTCTTGCCCCGGGTCTGGTTGATCGTGAGTTCACGGCTACCGAGCCCGACAGGCTTTGGGTTGCTCACATGGAACAAGCGAGCACGGATGAAGGATGACTTTATCCGGCTACCGTTATCGATGTTTGTTCCCGTCGGGTGGCAGGATGGGCGATGAGTGAGCGAATAACGGTGGATCTGACTGTTGAGGCTGTCAACATGGCTGTATGGAATCGCCGGTCGAAAGGCGGTGACACTGCCGCGGCCCTTAGACCCCACTCCGAAGGCCGAGGCGAGGGCTCGGCCACAACCCCTCTCGTCAACACGATCGAATCGTCATGAACTCAGAGCGCGGGAAGCGGGACGCAGATCGGTTCACTCGCGTGCGCACAGTCTTTGGATATCTCGATTCTGACTGCCCTTTTCGGATACCAGCACCTCCACCGTCCCACCCTGGACACGCCGATAGTAGATTCGACCCGAATCATCTTGACCGGTAGAAAAACGCCGTTCCAGCCAGGTGCGTGTGCTTTCCACCCGCTTGCTCCTCAAGGTATGAGAATCAGCCGCATGTATGCGGTATAATTCGTTCAGACACCGGCGGGGATCGGGCAATTCCCGCCCGATGAAGTCGAGAGAACCGTTCAAAAACTCAATGTTAGGCAAGGTTATGGACAGTAGTAGAGCCAGCGTCTTGGGCTGCAGATCACCTGAGTATCTCCCCTGCTCCTCCTCTTCCTCCACCGTCTGCGACAGACTCGACGTTGTATCCATGAGTTCATCTCGTTCAGCCGTGACGATGGCCAAGTCGTTCTTGAGATCTCTGATTTCGTCATCCTGCTGTCTGAGAAGCGTATCATATGTTTGTTGCTCCCGTTCCCATTCTTTCTTTTCCGCAATGAGATCGGCCAGTTCGTTACTCACGTCGCGAAGACGCTCACTCTGCGTCTGATCACGTTGTCTCAATAGGTCCAGTTCCAACCGGAGCGCCGACTCTTGTTCACGATCCGTCTGTATCCTGTGAAGCTGGCCGGAGTACCATTTGACCTGATCCCACCGATCCTTGATCTCCTCTTCGAGTCGTTCCACCTTGCTTTGCAGGACCTTTTTTTCCCTATCGACTTCTGATCTCCGGGTCCGGGCGTCATGAAGCTCTTGTCTCAGCGATAGAGCCTCGGTCTCCAGGCGCTCAACCTGCCCCGTCAACTCCTTGTTCGCCGCTTCCAGACGGGTCAGCTTCCTCTGCAACAACTCAACATCCTGATAGGTGGGAGTCACGCTCTTGCGTACAACAGGACCCAGGGCGCTCAAGAGCTCGTCACGGGCCGGCTTCGAACCGTTCTGCCCCCAAATGCGTATGTACCAGTCATAGCGGCGACCGTTATTGGCCGGACGGAAACTCGGGCCCCACGTGGGACACGTATACCCGCGCTCCGAAAGAACGTCCATGAGGTGTCCCACGGCTTGCTCGGGCCCGTTCAGAGTAATATAGGCATAGTACCCTGAATCGTCATAGTGCCAGTCAGACTCAGCGATCGTGACGGTCCTTCCCTGACCGCCCATCCGTTGTTGCCCGTGGAACGGCTTGTCGTCATCGGGAGGATCGGGCTCGTCCGGGTACTCCACGGACTCATCGAGATACTCCGACGGATACTCGTCTTCGAGTTCCGGCTCCCCCAGACTGGAGTACCATTCCCAGTCATCGGAATCCCAGTCATCTCGATTCTCGGCCAAAGGCCAGCCTTCAGCCTCTTCATAGAACGGCACAATAGCTCCCCCCACTGCCCGGTTGTATTGAGTTATCTCCAACCATCTAAAGCCACAGATGATTAGACTAAACTACTAACTACGTCTTGAAGCATCGTCATCCTTCATGATAATTCGATGGAAATCGGCGCTGTCATACGATCACCTTTGGTTGGGTTCCATGTGCGTCAGTCGTGGATCACGAAAGACCCGGAAGGCGTCCGCCAAGAGGGGTGGCCGAAGTGAAACGGGCTGTACCGGGGGCTTCATCCATACATAGCCGCGGCACAGCACCAAGTCGGGGCATCCGGCACGTCATGGTTGGTCGCAAAACCTGAGCGGCTCGAGATGCAAAGTGATCGCACAGTCTAAGGAAGACTCGTCACCGGACGGACGCAGTGGTCCCCGAATCGATCCAGTATCCGGATCCCCAATGGTCTGCACGATGCCGTGAGGAGATCCTGCATCCTGAGCGCATCGACTGAAGACAGCCAATGGACCGGCGATTGGCGGCAGGGGATCGCCTCCGTGGCGGGAATAAACATCCATGCGTCAGGGAGGAAATACTCCATTAATGAGCAAAAACACGGGAAATCGGACCGTCACTGCAAGAAGGGAGACCGAGCTGTCAATGGTACATGCTGTCCGACGCACACACCTATCGGTAATTGTTGGCATGCTCCTTCTGGCATGTTGCGCAAGAGTCTCCTTCGTCCATGCCGAAGAGGCCCTCACTGTCGAGCAAATGAAGGCTGATCTGCGTGTGCTCATCAACGTTATAGATGATGTTCATCCCGCCTTGACCGACTCCGCTACCCGGGCGGCCTTCAAGAATCGAGCGGAGGGACTGATGGATCTCATCGAGCCTTCCATGTCTTTGAGTGCTTTCAGTCTCCTTGCAGCGCGCGTTGTCAACGCCCTGCCGGAAGCTGACGCCCACACCATGGTCGGTCTTGTCTCGGATCAGTGGATCCTCCCCGTACGGTTTCGCTGGCTGAGTGACCAACTGATCATCAGTCAAGTCGAAGGGGACACACCCCTGGACAGAGGTGACATCGTCATCACTCTTGGCGGTCTCACCCCTGACAAGCTGCTTGAGGGACTCAGGACGTTCATCGCCGCCGAGAATGACCACTGGATCCGCAATCGCGGGGAGAGACTGATCAGTTACCGCTTCATGCTTGACGCCCTAGGAGCGATGGCCGAAGACGGGACGGTGGATATAGTCGCCCGTCGCTCGGGGGACGCTCCCGGCACGTCCGATGCGGAGTTGCGGCTTACTCTGGCCTGCGCGCCCTTGAGCTCAGAGGCGATCGTGCCGCCGCCTTCGGAACGACCGTGGTTCGGTTGGTGCATTGAGCCCGAACACTCGCTGGGGATCTTCTGGTTGGACCAGTGCGATGATACCGAGGAGTACCGCGCCGCGGTGGACGCGTTTTTCGCCGCCGTTCACCATGCCGGCGTTCGCAAGGTGGCCATCGATGTGCGCCGCAACGTCGGCGGCGATTCCGGCGTCACCAAAGCATTTCTCCGCTATCTGCCGGCAGAGACGATCCGTACCTACGGTAGCCGGATCCGCTTCTCATCTCAGGCCAACGCGCAGAGAGGATACACGTTTCTCATGCGCCTGATGAGCGCCTTTTCGGGCACAAGATCACGGACAGTGAACACCCCAAGGCCGTCAGGTCCTAACCACATCTTCTCGGGAGATCTCTATGTGCTCACTTCTAACCAGACCGCAAGCTCCGGGGTGTGGATTGCCGTTGTCCTTAGCGATAACGGGCTGGCCACCGTGGTAGGCGAACCGACCGGAGGTGCTCCCTCGGGATACGGAGACATTCTCAGCTTCGAACTCCCCGAGACGGGTCTGCGCTTTGTTGTCTCCCATAAACACTTTATACGTCCCGATGCGACACGCGACCCGGCCGACACGCTGATGCCGGATCAACTGATTCCCACTACGGCGGAGGACATCCGCCTATCACGCGATGCGCAGCTGGAGTGGGTTCGGGCAGTGATGCCTCATTAAGACCGCTGTGGTCCAAAGGCGACGTCACGTTGTGTGCTGCTGCTATCTTTACCTGCCGCCGCTTGGTCTCCACGCATAGGGCCGGTCGGCCGATTCGATCAAGGCGAGGTGGGGCGGCAGACTCTCAGCTATTCCAAACCCGGAGACATATATGTGCCGGCGCCGCCGGAGGTGGAATCCTGCAGCGCTTCCCCATGTTCGGGAAGCACACCGACCTCTGAAGGTGAGAAACGGCAGATGCGACTGCTCTGTTGACCAACGCCTCACAAGCGTGAATACATGGGCGTTACCGGATGACGGCTTGCGCCATGGTGCTACACACCTCAATGGCGGTCATGATCTCCTCGCCAGTGCTGTCGAGCGGTTCTTGCGGGTTAAACGGCCCATTGCCTTGATCCGTGCCGTTTAACCACCGGTCGCAGAGCCCGGAGACAGAGAGGCACCCCAAGGTGCCATTCGCTCGTAACGCAGCTCGTCATCAGACGGACTCAGGCTGGTTGAGCTTGCGCTGTCGCCGCACATGATCGACCCTCGCAGACCGGTGAGGCCTGAGATGGTCGATCAAGTGCTCAACAGGCGCTGACTACATACGACGCGGAGTCCGGCTGACACACTGACACCCGACCAACTCATTCCCACCACGGTGAAGACATCCGCGCGCCACGGGATCCCCGGCCGGCAGTGGTCCCCAGAAGCGTGCCCCGGTGAGGCCGCTATACCTCAAACGCGAAGCCATGTTGCTTGGTGAGATTCACCGCTATGCCGTCTCTTTCTGTATCCGACCTACGGCAAGACCCACTTCCTGTACCGTACCCGTCCAAATCCGCGGCGCCTGCTCTGCCAGATAGCGCACGAGCTCTTCAAATGGTTCATTGTCAACGCGGTGATGATCGCCGCCAATGCCGTGGAAGCAGAATATGGCCCAATGCCCTGCCTCGATCGCAGGCTGCAGCATGGAAATCATTTGCTCTCCGGTTACGCCTACTACCATCCAAGAGCTGAGGCAATGGAGATCACAAATGCGAGGATCGTTGGCGGATTCGCCCAGACCGCGGGCGACCCGGAAGTGACGGGCGATGACAGGTACGTAAGAACGGCGCTCACTTCCCCGTCCTACATACGTTTGCCCGCACGGATAGGCGAAGCTGTGCTCCGTGATTCCCGGAAACAGACGCCGCAGTGCCTCCTCGGCCTGCAGTACATCCGCCTCGATACGCTCAAGTGACCACAGCTCCAGTGCCCGCTCAGCACGCACAAAGCCGAAGTTGCCGCTGCAGGGGTGCGATACCGTATGGTTGGCCAACTCATGTCCGTTTTCCATGGCGTCCCGCCAACGAGCGGCGTGTTTCTCAAGCCGGGGTCCCGGCACCGGATTCACATAAAACGTGCCCTTAAGCCCGTATTTATCCAAGATGGGGATGGCATTGTCCAACTGCGATACCGGTCCGTCATCAAACGAAAGCGAAACGGCGGCCTTTATGCCGTCCGGCCAACCGCGAAAAGACCCTTCCATGATGGGTTCTTCCTTTCTTCCCTAACGATGCCGGCAAGCGCCGATACACTCGCCACCTCCGACATCCGCTCATCGGTAATACGCCGCAGCCACCTTGCGTACGGCGGCAATTACATCATCGGCATCGGCTTCAGTCCAGCTCTGACTGATGCCGATGGTGATCACCCGTCCTAAGTAGTCCAGGGTGCGCGGACACATGTCCTGGCTGTATTCCACGTGACCTCTGTAATACTGAGGAGCCCAAGGATAGCCAGTGGCATCCGCACTCCACTTATTCATGACATAATCCCAGAATCTGTAAATATGGCGATCCGGAATGTCTTTGTTGTATATCGTGCCGTTGCGAATCCCTTCGTGAGCCAGTGCCTGCGAGAAGCGCTTGGCCTCTTCCGCGGTCGGCAAATAGAAGCCGAGGATGATGCCGCAGTCGCCATCCGGATCTGACACCCGCAACAACTCGATGCCGGGTATACCGACAAGGCCTTCTACGATCCGCCGCTTGATCTTACGGGTTTGGGCCAGTATACCGGCCATGCGCTTGAACTGCACATAGCCCACCGCAGCCCGCAACTCGCACATGCGAGCATTCTCACCCGGGAAGGTTTCCCATGTCTGTTCGGTTTTCCAGAAGGCCATCGCTGAATCATGCTTGCAGCAAGCCCGGCGGAACACTTCCTCGTCGTTGGTGATTACCATGCCGCCTTCGCCACTGGTGATCACTTTGTAGTGCTGGAAGCTGAAGATACCGGCATCGCCTATGGAACCGAGCTTGCGCCCTCTATACTCGCCGCCGTTGGCCTGAGCCACGTCTTCCAGCACCAGAATGTTGTGGCGCCGGGCCACAGCCATGATCTCATCCATCTGTGCCGGCCACCCCCGCATGTGAACGGGAATCACGCATTTGGTACGCGGCGTGATCTTGCGTTCGAAGTCAGCCGGATCGAGCGTGAGGGTATCATCTACTTCAGCGATGATGGGAATGGCGCCTACAGTCAACACTGCCGCGGCGGTGGCGATGTAGGTATAAGCCGGCACAATCACTTCATCTCCGGTGCTGACACCCAATCCGACCAGTCCGGTGATGAGAGCCGTGGTGCCGCCGGTGACCGCCAGAGCGTACTTGGTGTCGGTGAACTCTCTGTACTGCGCTTCCAGGCGTGACGCGTAGGAGTCCTCGTCAGACAACAGAAAGCGAAAGATCTTCTTGCGCCGCAACACTTCAGTAACCGCTGCGATCTCTTCTTCGCCCACTTCATTGATACCGTGCAGACCTTGGGGCATGGGCTTGGTACGGACAGGTGTACCGCCGTCAATCGCCGGCACTGCCGGCTTTTCCGTCGCCATCTTCATTGCCTCCCCCGCAGAATTGAGCAGGTCATCGCAAGCGTTCTTTTTTCGCTTGTATGCTACAATCATTCGTATTTTGCGCCTTGTATCCTGCTGAAAGGAGAGCCAATTGAGACGGTCAAATCCGTGCCGGCGCGCCTTGGCCCGTCAGCCCCTTGGCCAAGTATACTGCCGCCAATCCCGGTCGAAGCAAGATCAAGACCTCTTCGACCGCGGCATGGTGTGTACGTTCACCGCCAGATTCGAGTAGCGACTCAGCGGATTTGTCCGAGTGCCGAGATACCGTTCAAAGCCCTCAGCCAACAACCGCGGGCCGCCTCCGGGACCGGCCTTTCGGCACTCACTCAATAGACTGACACAACACCGTGGTTCTGAGTACTCAGCGCCACTTGGCTACCTCCCTCAAGACGGCCTCGGCTTCGTCGCAGTTGCGGACACCGCTCAATTGCAGCCATACCCCGTGCGGACGCAGTTCGCTCATGATCCGGTCGAGTTCACTGATGTGCAGCGGAATCCACAGACCCTTGCCGGCCGCCTGGCACTTCTTAAACACGTGTATCCAATCGGAAGCCCGCCCGTTGCCTGCTCCCCACACCCACTGAACGGCGTTCAACTCCGGGATGGAAAGCAGACTGTCGAGATGGTGTAAAGCTCCCGGGCCGTCGAGATGGTAGATTGAGGCTTCCAGGTGCTGACACTCGGCAGCGATACCCGGTAGGAATACCTCGTCGAACATGGCGGAAGAGATCATACAGGAAAAATCGTTGGACAATGCATACCAACGTTTCGAAGACACGATATTCAGCCAGGTGCAAATGGCCTGCCCGGCTTGTTGCAGTCTCTCGAAATAGTAGTCGTAGACGTAGAAACAGACCTGATTGACCCGCTCCAAAAGCTCCATGACCGCCGCTTTGTTTTCGATCATATCGATGTTCAGCGCCAGTGGGTCGCGAAAGGCGGCGATCGCATCGCCACCGGGATGAATGTCGGTCAGGCCGGTGTAGAAGCGGCCCTTGCCGGCTTCCAAGAAGGCGTCGGTCATCTCGTCCAGCTTGCGCCAATAGAAGTTGTTGGGGTCAAACCGCAGTTTGTCGACATCCGCCCACGAGTGCAGGTTAGGGATGGACCAAGACGTACTCTCGCCGAACTCCAACTCCGTGCCGAAGAAGGCGCTGAAGACCTCCGGCCCCAGGTTGGGATTTGCATGCGGTAAAGCATCGCCTAAATACTCGGTGTTCATCACCGCCGCCAACTTACCGGCCACTTGATACTCCGTGTCGAGCCAGCGGTCGCGCAGGCCGGGCCACGATTTCGGGCTCGGTGGGGGATATTCGGGGTTCGGCCGGCGCAGGGTCATCATCACCACAGGTCGGTCGATGATCTCTCCGTGCCAACAAGCGTCATGGCGTGCTATGCGCTGCTCCCAGTCGGGGATGCGCTCAATGGGCATCAACTGCATACTGCCGGGCTCTCCTTCGCACTGTATTGATCCCACTTTCGGCAGCCAACCCGGGCCTCCTGCCCGAGCGCGGGCTGCAAAGCCACGACTGCCGTCGACACGGACACAAAAACATGCCGGAAAGACCGCGAAAGCAGAAAGAAGGATATGAATGGCAGCCTCGTCCATTTTCCCGGCGTTGCCTGTCACACGCCTCGACATCGACGCCGAAGATCCGTTCGCCACCCTTTTGGCGGGGTTTGTCCCGGTGTGTACTGCTGATGTCACTCCTTTACCTGTATCACAGGGATTTCCGGCACCGTACAGAACACGAGTTGTAGCGGGCGAAAAAGACCTTGCGAATGTGCCGTTTTGTCGACGGAGTCAAAGGGGGGGTCGTCATTGTCCCGCACTACCGTACTGGCGATAGACCAGGGGACCACCGAGACCAAGGTCGTACTCTTCAACGATGCCGGTCAGATCCTCGCTCGGGCAAGCCGCGAAGTGACGCAGTACTTTCCTCGACCCGGCTGGGTGGAACACGATCCGGCAGAAATCTTGAGCGGCGCACTTGATGCGGCCGCCGAAGTGATCGCCCAAAGCGGTACCGTCCCGGCGGCGATCGGCATCACCAACCAGCGGGAGACGATCGTAGTCTGGGATAAGCACACCGGTGAGCCGCTGCATAGGGCCATTGTCTGGCAGTGCCGACGGACAGCGGAGATCTGCGACCGCCTCAGAGCGGACGGTGCGGAAGCTCTTGTGCGGGCCCGTACCGGATTGCTGCTCGATCCGTACTTCTCCGCCACCAAGCTGGCTTGGTTGCTCCACAATGTATCCGGCCTGGCGGCGCGAGTTCGAGCAGGCGAAGTGCTGGCGGGAACCATGGACACGTGGCTCGCCTGGAACCTAACCGGTCGCCACGTAACCGACTGTTCCAACGCGGCGCGCACGTCGCTTTTCAACCTGGCAACCCGGGCTTGGGACCGCGAATTGACCCGGTTGTTCAACGTACCGGAAGCCGTATTGCCCGAGATCGTCGATACCTCCGGTGTGGTAGGTAAAACACGCGCCGGTGGCCGACTGCCGGCGGGCATTCCGGTCGCAGCGCTGGTCGGAGACCAGCAGGCCGCACTGTTCGGTCAAGCCTGTTTCCGGCGCGGTATGGCCAAGAACACGTACGGGACCGGCTCTTTCCTGCTCATCAACACGGGCGAGGAGATCGTGCATTCGGATCAAGGCCTGCTCACCACCGTGGGCTGGCGCCGGAACGCTCAGACAGTCTATTGTCTTGAGGGCAGTGTATTCATCGCCGGTGCGGCGGTCCAATGGCTGCGAGACGAGCTGGGTATCATCGACAGCGCGGCGGAGATCGAAACCCTGGCTGCGTCTGTACCTGATTCGGGCGGTGTGGCCTTCGTGCCGGCGTTTGTCGGCCTGGGCACCCCGTATTGGGATCCGACCGCCAGGGGAGCTATCTTGGGCATAACCCGCGGCAGCGGGCGCGCTCATCTAGCCCGGGCTTGCCTGGAGGCGCTGGCTCATCAAAGCCAGGATGTATTGGATTGCATGGAGCAAGAAGGCGTGCAACCGCTCGTCTTGCGCGCCGACGGCGGAGCCGCGGCCAATGATTTGCTGCTGCAGATCCAGGCCGACCTGTCCGGACTGGAAGTGCACCGTCCCGCTGTGATTGAGACCACCGCCTGGGGCGCCGCTATGCTGGCCGGGCTGGCCGTAGGTCTATGGGCGGACGAAAGCGAACTGGAGCAAGTATGGCAGATCAATGGACTCTTCCGCCCGCAGTGGAATGCGGCAACAAGGACAGCTGCCAGAGCCTTTTGGGCCCGGGCAGTTGAACGATGCCGAGGTTGGGCTTGAGTAGGCTGACCGACGCACCCGGTCGGCTCAATAGACAAGGAGACAGCGATGCCTCGCACGAGCTTCGCGCAGGAATCAAAACGCCCCTGCCGGGTACTCAAAGACCGTGCCGGGCAGGGGCGTTTTTGCTGAGGCCCTGGGCGAAAGCGCTATGGAAGAGCGAGAGCCTTGACGCGGCCTTGGCAACTCCTAAGACACCCTCCGACAAGTCCACACAGGACGCAGACATCCGCTTGCGGTACCGAACTCTGCGTTCTACCTGTCAGCCAAATCGAATCGGCTCGGGTCAAAGCCTTTCCACCTTCGGTGACATCATGCGAAATCCGAAACGGATCACTGTGCCCAATAGCTGTCCAGCTGATTCTGCAGATCCAACTCAGCATCGGCCATGGCCTGCGGCAACGACATCGACCCGTTCAGGAACCTGAACAATGCCGTGGTGACTCCGCTGAGGTTCACAGGCGGGGCCAGCGCAGTGTATTCCGTGGACTGGATCACGACTCCCCAATACGGATTGGTGAGCCGATAGTCCCGGTGTTGATTGAACCTCATCATCGGGCTTGGCCGTCCCTGTATCCTCGCGAACCACCCCGCTGCGTCCTCATCAGCCGTCAGCCACTTGAACAGTCGCCATGTGACGTCAAACTTGGCGGGCGGCAGACTCGCAGGTATCGAATACGCCCATGTTGAAAGAACCAGCCCCATGGGAGCGGCATCCTCATGCAGATGGCTTCTCGGCGCCAGGCCGACACCCCAATCGACATCCGTTTCACGCAGATGGTTGAACGCCGAGCTATTGCGCACCGAAAAGCCTTGTCGATCCAGATAGAAAGCGTCATCGATACCACCGGTGACAAAACTGAAGTACTCACTGCGAGTCAAGAACTGCTTGTCGTGAAGCTCCTTGAGGAAGCTTGCGGTGTCAGCGAGTCGGGCATTGTTGGCCACCGTCGCCTTCCTCCAGTCATCCGTCCACAACGACGCACCGTTCCAGTAGGACGCATCCACACAGCTGGGTATATCCGTGCCGGCGGTCATCAGACGTCCTTCACCATCGCGCCTGGTCATGCGTATCGACATCTCTCGCCAATCAGCCCACGTCCGGGGTGCATCAGCGGGCAAACCCGACTCCAACAGCAAGCGCCTGTTGTAAAACATGAGGTTGGTCCAGGCTGCACCACTCATCACGGGCAAGCCATAGGTTTCGCCTTCTTTTTGAAATGGGCGAAGATCGGCCGGAATGAAACCCGTTACGGAAATGCCGTCGTTCCTCAGATGCTCATCAAGCTGCATCAGAAAACCCATGCGAATGATCTGAGAAGCATAAGAGCTTCTTACCATGACGATCTCAGGTGCCGAACCAGATATGAGAAGGGTTACCAGTTTGTCCGCACTTGATGACGGCCGCGTCATCATCTGCGTCGCTTCGACATCCGGATTCTCTTCCATGAAACGGTCAAGCATGTTTTGCACCATTTCTTCTCTGTTTCGGTCCCAATGATGCCATAGGCAGACCTCCGTCTTAGAAGCCAGCCCCACGGCAGACAACAAAAGTACCCCCATGATCGCCGACAGCACGGTCAGCTTCCTATCAATCATGCCTAGCCTCCCGTAGAAGTAGTATAGTCTCGTGCGACGTTACCTTGTAACAAACGATACGATGTATGATTTCAATATAATCATCAACTAACCTTCTGAAAGCAGGACAGGGTCAAGTCCTAAATGCGGTGTAAATTCGTCTCCCGGCTGTTGAGTTCAAACTTAGGCTGCGGTGTTTCGTTGGGACTCCGTCTCAGTAGGTTTGT
>JBMNSS010000064.1:0-13896 GCA_050945315.1 Limnochordia bacterium
TGCGCTTTACCCTGTGACGCCAATAGCATCGTGATAGCTGCCGTCAGCGTTGTCTTACCGTGGTCTACGTGGCCGATCGTGCCCACGTTTACGTGTGGCTTCGTCCGTTCGAACTTCTGCTTGCCCATCTGACTCCTCCCGAAGCTAATTCTTGTACTGCGTTGACTTGTTCTTGCTTAGATATGTCGGTGAATTATCTCTTCAGCAAGAGACGGCGGTACTTCCTCATAGCGTTCAAAGTGCATTGTATACGAAGCCCGTCCCTGAGTGGAAGAACGCAAATCCGTCGCGTAACCAAACATGGAGACGAGTGGCACCAGGCTTTTCACCAACTGGGCTTTGCCCCGAGCTTCCATACCTTCAATCCGTCCACGGCGAGCGTTGAGATCTCCCATGACATCCCCGAGGAATTCCTCCGGCGTCAACACCTCGACACGCATTATGGGCTCCAGCAAAACAGGATCGGCTTTACGCATGGCTTCTTTGAAACCTATAGAAGCCGCGATCTTAAAGGCCATCTCGGACGAGTCAACCTCGTGGTAAGAACCGTCCACGAGACTCACCTTGACATCCACAACCGGATAGCCAGCCAAGACACCCGTCAGCGTAGCCTCTTTAATGCCCGCCTCGACCGCCGGGATGTATTCCCTCGGTATTACGCCGCCGACAATACGATTCTGAAACTCAAATCCACTGCCTGCTTCGCCGGGTTCGATCTCGAGAACCACGTGCCCGTATTGACCGCGACCGCCCGTTTGTCTGACGAAGCGGCCTTCGCTCGACACAGCCTTACGGATGGTCTCACGATAGGAGACCTGTGGTTTTCCTACGTTTCCTTCCACCTTGAACTCGCGCTTCAGGCGATCCACAATGACCTCCAGGTGCAACTCACCCATCCCGGATATGATGGTTTGACCCGTTTCCTCATCGGTGTGCACTCTAAAGGTCGGATCCTCCTCGGCCAAACGAGCCAAAGCCACCGCCAGTTTATCCTGATCGGCCTTCGTCTTGGGCTCGACCGCCTGATCAATCACGGGTTCCGGAAATACGGGAACCTCCAGCATTACCACGCTATCTTCCGCACACAGGCTGTCGCCCGTCCCTGTGATTCTCAAGCCAACCGCAGCGGCTATCTCTCCTGAGTAACACTCCTGGACTTCCTCGCGGTGGTTGGCATGCATCTGTAGAATGCGACCTATTCGTTCCTTTTGACCCTTGGTCGCGTTGTAGATGTACGAGCCGGACTTCAGTACGCCCGAATATACTCGGAAGAAGGTCAAACGCCCGACATAGGGATCGGCCATCACTTTGAAGGCTAACGCTGAGAAGGGTTCATCATCGATCATGCGTCGCTCAAGCGGCTCGCCATTCTTATCGATTCCCGAGACGGTACCGATATCGAGCGGCGAAGGCAGATAATCCACGATGGCATCCAATAGTGGTTGAACGCCTTTGTTCTTAAATGAAGAACCACACAAGACCGGAATGACCTTCGCCGCCAGGCAGACACGACGGACCGCGGCCTTCAGATTGTCTTGCGTAATCTCTTCACCTTCCACGTACTTCTCCATTAAAAGATCGTCATACTCGGCGATGGTTTCAATGAGTGTCGCCCGTGCTTGTTCAACCTCGTCGATCATGTCCGAGGGAACATCGGTGATGTCGGACCGGGTACCCAGATCATCCACGTAGTAATACGCCCGTTTTCCGATCAAGTCAATGATTCCACGGAAATCGTCTTCCACACCGATGGGAAGTTGAACGGGCACCGCCACGACCCCGAGCCGCTCCTCCATCATGCGCATCGTCCGATGAAAATCGGCTCCGACTCTGTCCATCTTGTTTACATAGGCAATCCGCGGCACACCGTACTTGTCGGCCTGTCGCCATACGGTCTCGGACTGAGGTTCCACCCCTCCGACCGAACAGAAGACGGCTACCGCTCCGTCCAAAACTCGCAGACTACGCTCCACCTCTACCGTAAAGTCCACGTGTCCGGGCGTGTCGATAATATTGATACGATGGTTTCGCCAATGACACGTAGTGGCTGCCGAGGTGATGGTGATACCACGCTCTTTTTCTTGGACCATCCAGTCCATCGTGGCCGCACCTTCATGTACCTCGCCCATCTTGCGCACACGACCGGTGTAGAACAAGATGCGCTCGGTCGTCGTAGTCTTACCGGCGTCAATATGAGCCATGATGCCTATGTTTCTTGTATTTTCCAGAGGTAGCGCTCTGGGCATTCGCTTGAATCCCCCTTGAAACAACCGCCGTCATCCCTGTCTTTCATGACAGCAGACGGAATACAAATCCTACCACCGATAGTGCGCAAAGGCCTTGTTGGCTTCTGCCATGCGATGCGTGTCTTCGCGTCTTTTTACCGCGTTGCCCTGATTATTGGCCGCATCCATCAGTTCAGCCGCCAAACGATCCGCCATGCGTTTTTCCGGACGTTCACGTGAGAACTGGACCAGCCATCGCATCCCAAGAGCGGCTCTGCGATCAGCTCTGACCTCGACCGGCACCTGATAGGTGGCTCCACCTACGCGGCGCGGCTTGACCTCAAGCACGGGCATGACGTTGTTCATCGCCAGTTCCAGTACTTCGATCGGGTCTTTCCCTGCCTTTTCTCTAACGATATCCAAGGCCTCGTAAAAGATGCCCTCGGCCAGACTCCTCTTGCCGTCCACCATGAGCTTACTGATGAACTGCGTGGCGAGCTTACTGTTGTAGATAGGATCAGGGTGAACTTCACGTTTAGCTACGTATCCCCTACGCGGCATGCCCTTACTCCCTCCTTCCCCCTGTTACGACTCGCGCTTTGCACCGTACTTCGATCTGCTCTGCTTGCGATCATTGACTCCCGCAGCATCAAGTGTGCCACGCACGATGTGATAGCGTACACCGGGAAGATCCTTCACTCTGCCTCCTCGGATCAAAACGACCGAGTGTTCCTGCAGATTGTGCCCTTCGCCCGGAATGTAAGAAGTCACTTCGATCTGATTGGTAAGCCTGACACGAGCTACTTTGCGCAAGGCGGAGTTAGGCTTCTTGGGAGTGTGGGTGTATACGCGCAAACATACGCCCCGCTTTTGTGGCGACCCATCACCTTCGAGGACGCGGTTCTTCTTGCTGTTAAACCTAAAATGAAGAGCCGGTGCGGCACTACGATTTTCTGCCGCCTCCCGTCCTTTGCGTATCAGTTGGTTGATCGTCGGCATAAACAGTCCCCTCCCTTCTGCACACACGAGAACATCCCCGCGTTAAAATACTTGCATAAAGTGTTGGCTAAGCGGATCCCCTTAGCAGTGCAGCGCAAGCCGTGCCTACATCGATACCGCAATGCCGTCCCAGAGCTGACATCGTCTCCACTCGGACGATCTCCACCGCTTGGCGTTTCGCCAGCTCCAGCACCGGAGCGGTCACCCTGGATTCAGCGTCATTGGCTACAAAGACGACCATTGCAGATCCGGTCTCCAGTGCGCGGAGCGTCTCGTTCGTACCGACAACTTTCCGACGCGCCTTTTTCAGCCGACTCGGCAAGCCTACACCCCCTAGGGTATGAAATGCCCAGCCGCATTTCAAGGCAGCACACTTCGCTATTCTACACGCTGTGGCTTCTCGTGTCAATCATAAGTGACAAGAACCTTGAAATGCGGCTGGCTCCACTCTCTACTTCTCAGCCTCGGCGTGCGTATGCATCCCTTCCATGTCGGTGCCGAGACCGATTGAAAGCTCCGAAACACCATTCTGTGCTTCTTCGGTGTTGCTCATCTCTTGGTCTTCAACTCCGGGCGGCAGTAACGGTACAACCTGTCTGTAGCGAGGCATTCCGGTTCCCGCTGGTACCAGCTTCCCGATGATGACGTTCTCCTTAAGCCCCAGCAGCGGATCGGACTTGCCCTTTATCGCTGCCTCGGTCAACACCCTGGTAGTCTCCTGGAAAGAGGCGGCAGACAAGAAGCTTTCCGTAGCCAACGATGCCTTGGTGATGCCAAGAAGGGCTGGCTTTGCGACGGCCGGTTCTCCGCCTTCACGCTCAACGCGAGCGTTCTCCTCTTCGAAGTCAAAGAGATCCACAAGCCCACCGGGGAGCAGATCCGTGTCTCCAGGTGTTTCGATCTTCACTTTCCGAAGCATCTGACGAACGATGACCTCGATGTGCTTGTCGTTAATATCCACACCCTGGGAACGATAGACATCTTGTACTTCTTGCACAAGATAGGTCTGTACCGCTCGGACACCTTTCACGCGCAGGATGTCGTGTGGATTCACCGCGCCCTCAGTTAATCTGTCACCAACCTCAACCCGTTGATCGTCACGTACACGCAGCCGAGCGCCGTAAGGAATGGTATAGACCTTCTCCTCGTTATTGTCACCTGTAATCACGGCTTTACGCACGCCTTTGGATTCCACGAATTTTACGATGCCGTCAATCTCCGTGATAATGGCCTGGCCTTTCGGCTTGCGTGCTTCAAAAAGCTCTTCCACTCGAGGCAGACCGGCTGTGATGTCTTCGACTCCCGCCACACCACCGGTGTGGAAGGTTCGCATCGTGAGCTGGGTCCCCGGTTCACCGATCGATTGCGCCGCAATAATACCAACTGCCTCTCCGACTTCCACCAGTTGGCCCGTGGCCAGATTGCGACCGTAGCAACGAGCACACACTCCCCAGCGTGAGCGACAGGTGAGTACTGAACGGATGCAGACGCTCTCAATACCGGCATCTTCGATGGCAGAGGCCATCTCCTCATTGATCAGCTGGTTCTCCTCAACCATGATCTCTCCGGTCGCAGGATGGACCACTGCCTCCGCCGTAACCCGGCCGGTAAGACGGTCATGCAAAGGCTCAATGATCTCTTCAACTCCGCCGGTGACCTCTTTGATCGCCTCTACTTGGATACCCTGATCGGTCCCGCAGTCTTCTTCGCGCACGATGACATCCTGCGCCACGTCAACCAAGCGACGCGTCAAGTATCCGGAGTCAGCTGTACGCAAGGCTGTGTCCGCGAGTCCCTTTCGCGTACCGTGTGTCGAGATGAAGTACTCCAGCACCGTCAACCCTTCGCGGAAATTGGCCTTGATGGGAATCTCGATGGTCCGACCGGTCGGATCGGCCACGAGACCGCGCATACCCGCCAGCTGAGACAACTGCGGAACATTACCACGAGCTCCGGAATTAGCCATCATCCACACCGGATTGAAGTCATCCAGATGTGATACCATAGCTTTCGTCACTTCGTCTTTGACCTGGGCCCATATGTCACAAATGCGTTGATAGCGCTCTTCTGAAGTGAGCAGCCCACGTCGATGCTGTGTCTCCACTTGCTCCACAAGACGCTCGGCTTCTCGCACGAGATCATACTTCTCCGACGGGATCTGGATGTCAGATATGCCGACAGTGGTACCTGAACGAGTGGCAAACGTAAAGCCGAGTTTCTTAATCTTGTCCAAGACCTCTGCCGTGCCCGCGGCGCCCAGCCTGCGGTACAAATTGTCGACAAGACGACCGAGGGATCTTCGGTCGATTACTTCGTTGATGAAACCGATCTCCTCAGGGATCACTTCATTGAAAACGACTCTTCCCGCCGTCGTTTCCACCAATTCACCGTTGATGCGGACCTTGATGGGAGCATGGAGAGACAGATCCCCATGGTAATACGCCATCTTCACCTCGTCCGGACTGACGAACGCCTTGCCCTCACCCTTTTCACCACTTTTTTCTTTAGTGAGGTAGAAGCAACCGATGATCATATCCTGGTGAGGCGTTGTCACCGGACGTCCGCTGGACGGAAGCAGTATATTGTGTGCCGACAGCATCAGCAAACGGGCCTCAGCTTGTGCCTCGGCTGACAACGGTACGTGAACCGCCATCTGGTCACCGTCGAAGTCTGCATTGTAGGCCACGCAGACCAGCGGGTGAATCTGAATAGCCCGTCCTCCCACCAGTACAGGTTCAAAGGCCTGAATACCGAGACGGTGAAGGGTGGGGGCCCGGTTCAAAAGGACAGGGTGTTCTTTGATGACTTCTTCCAGGACATCCCAAACCTCCGGACGGACGCGTTCGACCATCCGTTTGGCACTCTTAATATTGTGAGCATGCCCTTCGTCCACAAGACGCTTCATCACAAAGGGCTTAAACAGCTCCAAAGCCATCTCCCGCGGCAAGCCGCACTGATGAAGTCTCAGCTCGGGGCCGACCACAATCACTGACCGTCCCGAATAGTCGACACGCTTACCCAATAGGTTTTGACGGAAGCGTCCCTGTTTGCCCTTGAGCATGTCCGACAAAGACTTCAAGGGGCGATTGCCCGGACCCGTGACCGGGCGGCCCCGGCGGCCGTTGTCTATCAACGCATCGACGGCTTCTTGCAGCATGCGCTTCTCGTTACGAACGATGATATCGGGAGCTCCCAGCTCCAGCAACCGCTTGAGCCGGTTGTTGCGGTTGATGACCCTTCGGTACAAGTCGTTGAGATCAGAGGTGGCGAAACGCCCCCCATCAAGTTGCACCATCGGCCGCAGTTCCGGAGGAATCACCGGAATGACCTCCAGTATCATCCAGCCGGGCCTATTTCCCGACTTGCGGAAAGCCTCGACTACCTCAAGACGACGAATGGCGCGCATCCGGCGCTGACCGGAAGTGTCATTGATCTCTCTGCGCAACTCCTCGGCCATTTCGTCAAGATCAATCTCATCGAGGAGTCTCTTAACCGCCTCAGCTCCCATGCCGGCCTTGAAGGCATTGGGGAACTTCTCCCTATACTCCCTATACTCGCTCTCTGTCAGCAGCTGCTTTTTGGCCAGCGGCGTGTCACCGGGATCGATCACGATGTACGAGGCGAAGTACAGCACTCGCTCCAGAGTCCGCGGCGACATATCCAGAAGCAATCCCATCCGGCTGGGAATGCCCTTAAAGAACCAAATGTGGGAAACCGGGGCGGCCAACTCAATATGTCCCATGCGTTCACGCCGCACTTTGGCGCGAGTCACCTCAACGCCGCAACGATCACAGACGATACCTTTGTACCGCACACGCTTATACTTGCCGCAATGGCATTCCCAGTCGCGAGACGGACCGAAAATCTTCTCACAAAAAAGTCCTTCCCGCTCGGGCTTCAGAGTACGATAGTTGATAGTCTCCGGCTTTTTGACCTCGCCGCTGGACCATTCCCTGATCAGTTCCGGGCTCGCAAGTCCGATCTTGATCCGGTCGAAATTATTGACGTCGAGCAAAAGCGTCAACCTCCTTAATCACCATAGGACGTCACGCCTGGAAGCACCGTCTGCTCAGTTCCCGGCGCCTCCGTCGTCATCATCATCTTCATCGTCATCGGCGAAGTCATCTAGCAAAAGGTCATCGTCCTCATCGTCATCAATCGGCAAATCATCCTCCACATCCATGTCAAGAACATCGTCATCTATTTCATCATCCTCGTTGAGGTCCTCTTGATCGATGTCTTCGATGTCTTCGTCTTCTTCTTTTTCGTCTTCCTCGTCGTCACCGGCCAAAATCCGACTCAAGCTCGGTCTCACAGTGGTCTCCGGCGTATCGGAACGAGTGAGTGTGTCTTCTTGCTCCTCGTCGTCCCGACCGTGAATGTCAATCCCAAGCTCGCGAGCCATTTCGCTGATGTCCTCTTCTTCTTCGCGAATCTCGATCTCTGTGGTCTCATCAGCGAGTACACGCACATCAAGAGCCAAGCTTTGCAGCTCTTTGATCAGCACTTTGAACGACTCGGGCACACCAGGCTCAGGTACGTTCTCGCCCTTGACAATGGCTTCGTACGTCTTGACGCGTCCTACAACGTCGTCGGATTTCACCGTGAGCAACTCCTGCAGTGTATAAGCAGCACCGTAGGCCTCCAGGGCCCAGACTTCCATCTCGCCGAAACGCTGACCGCCAAACTGGGCCTTGCCTCCCAGGGGCTGTTGGGTAACCAGGGAGTAGGGACCGGTTGAGCGGGCGTGGATCTTGTCATCCACCAGATGCAGAAGCTTCAACATATAGATGTAGCCTACGGTAACGGGACTATCAAAAGGCTCTCCGGTGCGACCGTCATACAGAATCGTCTTTCCTTCTTCTGGCAAGCCTGCCTTACTCAGAAGCTCATTGATTTCTTTCTCCGTCGCGCCGTCAAAAACCGGCGAAGCCACATGGATCCCCAGGGTCTTCGCTGCCCACCCAAGGTGGGTCTCCAAGATCTGTCCCAGATTCATGCGGGAGGGGACTCCCAAAGGATTCAGAACGATCTCGACCGGTGTGCCATCCGGAAGGAATGGCATATCTTCCTCAGGCATGATTCGGGCGATAACGCCCTTGTTGCCATGACGACCGGCCATCTTGTCGCCCTCGGAAATCTTGCGCTTCTGCGCGATATAGACACGCACCAAGCGGTTAACACCCGGTGGCAACTCATCGCCGTTTTCGCGGGAAAAGACCCGCACATCGACGACCACGCCACCTTCCCCGTGGGGGACTCGTAGAGAAGTGTCGCGCACTTCTCGGGCTTTTTCTCCGAAGATGGCTCTCAAGAGCCGCTCCTCGGCGGTGAGTTCAGTCTCGCCCTTTGGGGTTACTTTACCGACGAGGATGTCACCAGGACGCACCTCCGCCCCGATACGGATGATACCCTCTTCATTGAGATCCTTAAGAACGTCTTCTCCGACATTGGGAATGTCGCGGGTGATCTCTTCCGCGCCCAGCTTCGTATCCCGAGCTTGGGCTTCGTACTCCTCAATGTGGATCGAGGTGAAAACATCATCTTTGACAAGCTTTTCGCTGATCAAAATGGCGTCTTCGTAGTTGTAGCCTTCCCAAGGCATAAAAGCACAGAGAACATTGCGTCCGAGAGCCAACTCACCATGATCCGTAGACGGGCCGTCAGCCAGCACCTCGCCCTTGCTCACTCGCTGACCACGCGTACAGATCGGTTTCTGATTGATGCAAGTTCCTTGATTTGAACGTGCAAACTTGGTCAGTCGGTAACGATACTCGCGCCCCGAATCCCCGCGCAAAACGATTTCGCGGGCACTTACCCGCTCGATTACACCGTCCTCATCAGCGAGAGTGACGGCGCCTGAATCCACGGAAGCCTTAAACTCCATACCCGTACCGACATAGGGTGCGTCGCTTCTGAGCAAGGGTACGGCCTGGCGCTGCATATTGGATCCCATGAGAGCTCGGGAGGCATCGTCATTTTCCAGGAATGGAATCAACGCTGTGGCAATAGACACCAACTGTTTCGGTGAAACGTCCATAAAGTCGATCTCAGTGGCCGGAACGATAACGATCTTGTCCATGTACCGCGCTGAAACCCTGTCATGCAGAAAGTAACCGTTGTCATCAAAGGGTTCGTTGGCCTGCGCCACGACGTAGTTGTCCTCTTCGTCGGCCGTCAAATAGACAATCTCATCGGATATGCGGCCGTCTTCCACCCGCCTGTACGGTGTCTCGATGAAGCCGTACTCATTGATTCGAGCGTAAGTGCAGAGACTACCAATGAGTCCGATGTTGGGACCCTCGGGAGTCTCAATCGGACACATGCGCCCGTAGTGAGAGTGGTGCACGTCACGGACTTCAAAACCTGCGCGTTCGCGCGAAAGACCTCCCGGCCCAAGGGCCGACAGGCGTCGCTTATGAGTTAGCTCAGCGAGGGGATTGGTCTGATCCATAAACTGCGATAGCTGAGAACTACCGAAAAATTCTTTGATCGCAGCCACTACGGGCCTGATATTGATCAGGGCCTGTGGAGTGATTATGTCCACATCCTGAATCGTCATCCGTTCACGGACGACGCGCTCCATACGTGACAGCCCGATACGGAACTGGTTTTGCAGAAGCTCACCCACGGATTTGAGACGACGGTTGCCCAGATGGTCAATGTCATCTACATTGCCGATCTCATATATCAAACAGACGATGTAGTTGATGGTGGCCACGATGTCCTCGGGAACAATTGTCTTGACGTCCATATCGGGTGTCCCGTTCCCGATAACCTTGACCGGTACACCGTCTCGTCCCTCGACGACGACACTGGAGATGCCCGCCTGCTCTATCTGCTCCGCTTGACGGCGGTTGATCCTTTCACCGGCCTCAACGAGAACTTCACCCGTGTTAAAGTCTACAATGGGCTCCACGACAACGCGTCCGATGATACGGGGCATGATACGCAGCTTCTTGTTGGTCTTGTAACGACCGACCCCCGCGAGATCGTACCGCTTCGGATCGTAGAACAGAGTCTCAAACAACGAGCGCGCGCTCTCCTCCGTAGGAGGCTCTCCGGGGCGTAGACGCTTATAGATCTCGATTAGGGCCTCGGCTTCACTTTCGGTGTTATCGCGCTCAAGGGTGGCCCTAACAGGCTCTATATCTCCGAAAAGGTCGTTAATCTTGGCATTGGTGCCATAGCCCAAGGCGCGCAACAAGACGGTAGCCGGGATCTTCCGGGTCCGGTCTACCCGTACATAGATACACTCGTTGGCATCGCACTCGAACTCCAACCAGGCCCCTCGATTGGGGATGATACTGGCTTTGTAAAGCTCCTTCCCGCTCGTATCTCGATCCGGGGTGAAGTAAACGCCGGATGATCTGACGAGCTGACTGACGACCACACGTTCGGCACCGTTTATGATAAACGTGCCGTTGTCAGTCATCAGGGGGAAATCACCCATGAAGACTTCTTGTTCCTTCACTTCACCCGTCTCTTTGTTGATGAGACGAACACGAACTCTCAAAGGAGCTGCGTAGGTTACATCGCGGTCTTTACATTCTGCGATGTCGTACTTCGGCTCCCCCAGTTCGTAGTCGATAAACTCGAGCACAAGATTGCCTGTGAAGTCCTGGATTGGCGAAATATCGGCAAATACCTCGGTCAGACCTTCGCGCAGAAACGCCTCATACGACTTTCTCTGAACCTCGATCAAATCGGGCATCTCGAGAATCTCGTGAATCTTTCCAAATGAAATCCTCTGGCGTTTCCCCAGCTGAGTTGCTATTGCCAATATGCCCCACTCCTTCGTAATTCCTTCTACGCTACACAATCCACACGAGCGCTTTCATTCACCGTGACGAACAGTTCTTCTGCGGAGCAGCAGGGTTCTGACAATAAGCAGCGAATAGCGTCATACAGGACCGGGAGACTCCCTGAACTTGCTCAAAGCGGCACAAGTGCTTTGTCCGCATACCCAACAGACAGAAAAGGACCCCTCCTTACTGCTGCACCTAAAAAGCACCATGCCTGGGGGCGCCCCGTACATACCTCATAGCCTTCGCTTGCCTGGCCACATTTATGCATTTTTCCAGTGAAAGAACGGAAAAAACCACATGCAAAAACCGCCGCGAGCGTAGCACCCATGTAGTTTATCACTTGGTCAGCGCTCTGTCAATCGCTGAAACCAAAGAATGGCTCGCGGAGTCTTGCTCCGCGAGCCTTCCCTATCCCAACGCAACCCTACTTAATCTCGACGGTGGCTCCGGCCTCTTCCAGCTTGGCCTTGATTTCCTCAGCCGTCTCCTTGTCCACGCCCTCTTTCACGGGCTTGGGAGCATTGTCCACGAGATCCTTGGCTTCCTTGAGACCAAGTCCCGTCAGTTCGCGTACGACCTTAATGACCTGGATCTTCTTGTCTCCGTGAGCAGCCAAGACCACGTCAAACTCAGTCTGCTCGGCCTCAGCAGGAGCCGCGGCGGCAGGACCCTGGGCAGCCATCATGGCTACCGGAGCCGCTGCGCTGACACCAAATCTCTCTTCCAAAGCCTTCACAAGCTCGGAAAGCTCCAACACAGTCATCTTTTCAATGGCTTGAATCAGTTCCTCATGTGCCATTGTTGTACCCCCTCATATCTTATGCATTTGCCTCTTGCTCTTTTTTCTGGCGTACGGCCTCCAGGGCGTAGACAAGGTTACGAACCGTACCCTGCAAGACATTGACCAGTCCGCTGATGGGTCCTTGCATCACCTGCAACAGTTGAGCCAACAAGACCTCCTGAGACGGCAGCTCGGCCAAGTCTCTGACGCCCTCAGCATCAATCACTCGGCCCTCAAGAAGACCGGCCTTGATGAGTAGCGCGTTGTGTTCTTTGGCAAATTCCGACAGCACTTTAGCGGCAGCAACCGGATCATCGTAACCAAAGGCGAAGGCATTGGGACCGCTGAGGTACTCCTCCAAGCCTTCGATCCCAACGCGATCAGCAGCAAGCCCGACCAGAGTGTTCTTGAGAACCTTTAGCTCCACTCCCGCTTCGCGAGTGCGACGCCTTAATTCGGTCATTTGACGTACATCAAGGCCCCTGAACTCAGCCAAGACGGTTGCCTGAGCTCGGGACAGGCGATCTTGAATCTCCTCTACCAGCGCTTCCTTCTGTGGGGTTGGCATTGAATACCTCCCTTCACCAGAGCACGAAAAAGGATCCTCCGCAGCATAGACGCACAGACATACCCGCGTCCTACTCGCGAAAGATCCCACATAGACTCAAACCTGGGATTTCCACAAGCCTCGGCAGGCGAGCCGTTGGGCTCCTTAGGCTATTAAAGCACCGGCTGTCTATGGCTACGCAAATCCTACTTACGTTGCTCGTTATTTCGTTGTGTGTGAACCAACCACGCTCTAGCGCGTCCTCGCAGCGACCAGTTCATGGGGATCAATCTTGATTCCCGGTCCCATCGTCGTCGAGATCGCAACCTTGCGCAGATAGGTGCCTTTGGCTGCAGCGGGTCTGGCCCGCAAAATAGCGTCCATGAGGACGGTGAAATTCTCCATAAGCGCTTCCGGCGAAAACGAGGCCTTACCGATCACGACATGGATGTCTGCATCGCGATTTACCCGGTACTCAAGCTTGCCCGCTTTAAACTCCTTAACCGCTTGTTCAATATCATTAGTCACTGTGCCGGCCCGCGGGTTTGGCATCAGACCGCGGGGGCCCAGAATGCGGCCCAGACGTCCGACAATGCCCATCATATCGGGCGTAGCAACGGCAACGTCGAAGTCTATTCGGCCTTCCTGCACCTGAGCGGCAAGGTCCTCGCCACCTACCAGATCTGCGCCGGCGGCCTCGGCCTCGCGGGCCTTTTCACCCTGGGCAAATACGGCCACACGAACACTCTTGCCAAGCCCATGCGGCAAGACGACCGTGCCCCGCACTTGCTGGTCGGCGTGACGAGGGTCTACTCCCAGTTTCATAGCCACATCGACTGACTCATCAAATTTGGCGGAGCAAGTCTGCTTAATAAGGTCGAAGGCTTCAGCCGGAGTATAGTGCTTCTGGCGATCAACAAGCTGACTTACAGCTTTATACCTTTTGCTGCGCTTGGCCATACATTCTCCTCCTCGTGGTTCAAACGGCGTTTGACGCCTCCCACAGACTTATCTGCTGCGGCAACTACTCTTTGACGACAATACCCATGCTACGAGCAGTTCCGGCGATCATACGCGCAGCTGCTTCGACACTCGTCGCATTTAGATCAGCCATCTTAATAGTAGCGATCTCCCGTACCTGCTCTTGGGTAACCGTGCCCACCTTAGTTGTGTTCGGCGTTCCGGAAGCCTTTTCCAAGCCCGCCGCCTTTTTCAACAACACAGATGCAGGGGGGGTCTTAGTGATAAATGTGAACGAGCGATCGGCATAGATCGTGATCTCTACCGGGATAATCATACCAGCCTGTTGGGCAGTTCGCTCGTTAAATGCTTTGACGAACTCCATGATATTCAAACCATGTTGACCCAACGCCGGTCCCACTGGAGGCGCGGGCGTCGCCTTGCCAGCAGGGCACTGTAGTTTCACAATCGCGATGATCTTCTTGGCCACGTGAATCCTCCTCAAAATGTGGTGCGAACGGGTCTGCCGACCCTCCCACGCTCCCACTGCAAGCCAGTCATGGTGTCATGACAACT
>JBMNSS010000065.1:0-13808 GCA_050945315.1 Limnochordia bacterium
CTGCGGGAAATGCTCCTGACGTTTTTGCCGGATATGCAGACAAGCTCGGTTTTATCGTCAGGGGATTCGCCGCGGACATCACTCCCTTGGCCGAACGAGATAAGGCAGAGCTGGACATTGACGGCTTCTTCCCGGGAGTATGGGAGACTCCCACGTATCAAGGTAGACAGTACGGGATCCCTCTTGCTATCACTACGCAGCTTGTGTTCTACAACGTAGACATGCTACTCAAGCATGCTCTCCCAAGGCTACCTGCGGACTGGGACGACACCAGCTGGACCTGGGATCGGCTGCTGGAGTACGGTAAGCGGCTCACTGTGGTCGATGCCAACGGGAATTTCGTCCAACTGGCTCTCACACAGGCTACTGAGAACAAACTCTGCGACGCGTGCTGGATGTTTGGCGGCGACTGGTTTGAGCCACAGGCCTACGAAACCGGCTGGGTTGACAGAGTGACCCTGACACGAGAGGAGAATATCAGAGCCTATCGTGCCCTCGTCGAGCTTTATGCCAATTACGCCGCAGCCGGACCGCCCAAAGGTCTGTCGCGCTGGACGGATTTTGTACAAGGAAAGATCGCCATGGACTGGATTGGCGGCTTTCGTATGGACACCATCTTGAATACCAGACAAAGCGGCGGCATAAAGTTCGATATTGCCATTGGACCGGTGCCTTTGGTCAATAACAGAGCGAACACTCGCTGGACGGACCCCCTTTTCATGTCTTCCACAACGAAGAATCCTGAAGCCGCATGGGCGTTCATGAAGTACGCTACCAATCACGAAAGCCAAGAACTGTGGGTGAAAATAACGCGAAAAATGCCGGCTCGACGTACGGCATCGGTGCTGTATATCGACGCCGTGAGCGACGTATTTGCCATGTCAAAGGCGGAGATCTCCTCGGCCCTCGGAGGATCGGTCGTCCACTCACGTCGCTCCATTGAAGAGGCCATCTTCGATGTCCCTATGGAGATCATTCGCCAGACGTCGACTTGGATCACCCCCATGCTGGAAGGAAAAAGACCTGTGGAATCGACATTGGAGGGGTTCGAGGCCTACCTCAATGCCTATGCTCAAGAGCTAAAGGCGCGCCTTTAGTGTCGGACATGGCGTGTGAATCAGGACTAAACGGGGTGACGCTCGCTGATCTTGCGAGCATCACCCTCGGTAAACGGTACCTGCCGACACATGAACGCAGACTCAATCGAGACCGATCGGCAGTTATCTGAATATGCCGAGCCTCGACCCTTAGCTCTACAGAGTCTCCGATCGACGCTTCTTGGTTGGGATACAACGTACTGACAGGTTTGCCAAAAGCCCGGGCCTTCATCGGTCTGCATGGTTGCCGGGCGGGTCTGCCCTTTGCAGATGACCTTGCCAATCAAGCTTCATCTTGCTTGGCACTGATTTGTTCCTCCTACTATCGCCGGCGGACATTTGACGTTTCCCCTCGCCAGCCACGGCTTGCGCTCTTCTTTTTGCACTCCCAGCTGCGACTGCTGTTGACCCGCACATGGTTCTCCACTGCCATCGGATGATAAGGCCGCCGTTCCTTTTTGTGCGGGCCTTGCTTGCAGCTCGGTGATTTCCCGCTCCGGACAGGTCTTCTTGCTAGCGCACGGATTCTGTCGTCATAGCTTACCGCTCAATCGACTCGTTGTCTTGCGGCTTTGAGCCATGCCTCGCGCCTCATGAGCCTTACTTTCACTCATTTCCGGACGCCGCCTTGGGCCTTACTAGGAAGTCGCGTTGTCAGAAGCTGACCTTTTGGTCAGTCAGTGCTGATCCGCGTCGGGAAGACCTGCCCCAAATCCGAATTCTTGGCGCCCTCCCGGCAGCGAGGTATAATGGGTTCACGGTCGAGGAACACCAAATAATACACAGGCGAGGATGAATCATCGTTGTCTCCGTCCCGAGAAGGTATCAACCAAAAAAGGCGCCTGAGCCAGTACGCCGTGTTCATCAGCTTGGTCTTGTTTGGCTCTAAGCTATGGGCATGGATAGCTTCAGGTAGCCTGGCCGTTCTCTCAGACGCTTTGAACTCCGCACTGGATGTCTTTTCGTATGCGGTCCTGGCCATATGCATCAACATCCAGGACAAGGCTCCGGATGCGAATCACCCTTACGGGCATCGACGGGCCGAACCTCTGGCCAGCATGCTGATTGCTCTCATTGCCGCGCTCTTGGGCTTCACGTTACTCAAAGACGGCATGCTCGGGCTTTTTGACCCGGTGACAGCTGAGAGCACCCCTGTGGGCTATTGGGTACTGGGTTTTTCCATCGTTGCCAAACTGGGTCTTGTGGCCGCCTACCGCGTCTCTTGGGCCAAGAGTCAGAGTGTGGCCATTAAGGCCAGCCTGGTCGACTCGCGCAACGACATTCTGGCCAGTCTGGTCGCCCTGTTGGGCTTCTCGGTCGGAGGTCTTTGGGATACCCTGGCGGCGATGCTCATAGGCATGTGGATTATTTGGTCCGGAGTCCGTGTCGGATTGGAAAACCTGGGATATGTAATGGGCCACTCCCCGCCACCGGACGTATTGTCACAACTGCGGGATGTCGCTCTTTCGGTGTCGGGCGTGCATGACACCAATGATCTGTTGGCACACTACGTGGGTGACCACCTGCACGTGGAGCTTCACGCAGAGGTGGATTCACATCTCAGCCTCAAGGACGGCCATCGGATCGAGACCGAGATTCGAGAGAGACTCGAAGACATTCCCGGAGTAGGCAGAGCCTTCGTCCATCTCGATCTTCATGATGAGGCACCGTCCAACTGATTAAGGGATGCTGCCCATGCCCATACGTCTATTGCTCGTTGCGCGTCCGGCAGCCGGAGGCATGGCCACCCATCTGCGCGCTCTTTGCAGGCAACTGGCATCCGACGGTTACGCGATCACCGTCGCCGCGCCCAGGGATACCTGGCTCCCGACAGAGGTTGCTCATGTACCTTTGGCCATTGCCGATAGATTGTCACCTCATCGTGATCTTGTGACCGTCTGTCGTCTGCAGAACCTGATGCGCAGCGGTCGATTCGATCTCGTACACGTGCACGGTCTTAAGGCAGCGTTGCTCACGGGTCTGGTCTGTAAGCGGCGGGGTGGCCCGCCGTCGGTCGTCACCCTCCACAATGCCCTCCCCCGCCCCGGTCCTCGTTGGCGTGAAATGATTCTGCGCCGAGTCTTGACCTCCCCCGAGGCCGTGATCGTTGTGTCGCAAGCGCAAGAGCGCGACATTCGCCGACGGGGACTTATCGACTCAGCTCAGTTGGTCACCATCCCCAATGGAATTGCCATGCCTTCACCGTCTTTTTACCGTAACGATAGAAAGGCGTTGCGGGCCAAGTTCAACGTGGCATCCGACGAATGCTTGGTCATCACGGTGGCCAGGTTGCTGGTGGCCAAAGGCATCGCCGATCTCATCGAGGCCGCCCATGCGTTGCGCGGGAATCCTTCTCTTCGTTTCTTCGTTGTCGGCAGCGGACCGGATCTCTCTGAGTTTACCGCGCGCGCCGCTGCGTTGGACGTGAACGAGCGCCTGATCTTCCTCGGATACCGAAATGATGTTCCGGATCTGCTGCAGGCCGCTGATCTGTTTGTTCTTCCTTCCCACAGCGAAGGAACCCCCCTCAGCATCTTGGAGGCCATGGCCGCTGGTTGTGCGGTGGTGGCCACAGATGTGGGGGGGATCCCTGAAATCGTGGAACATGGCAAGACCGGCTATCTCGTACCGCCGCGCCGGCCTGCGGAACTGGCTCGGACCATATCCCGTTTGGCTCTTGATCCTGAGCACCGCATCAAATTGGGTGAAGCAGGTCGCCTTCGCGTGGAGACCCACTTCACCCAGGAGCGCATGTTCGCTAAGACCACGTCATTGTATCAGGATCTGCTCGATCGTCAGACTCGCTGGCCGTCCCGCAGAAGCTCTACCTGAGGAGCATAGGCGAAGTCCGCATAGTGGCGGCTTACCTCGCCCGCCTTGGCATCTCCGGCGTGGACCAAGATCCGGTACGTGAACTCGAGTTTGTCTCCGGCCGTCATTTCATGGGTTCCGTTGAGCTTACCCTTGGTGAACTCAGACAAACCGAAGCAGTTGGCCGTCATGAGTCCGTAGTTGCGTACATGCCAAGGCGTGGGATGTCTGAAGTTGCCCGGATGATCCATGAGGGCGATACCAACCTCATGCCCGGAGACGATGCCTGAATAGTCACACCACGGTGAGGGCTTGCCCCAGGCCTCGGTCTCATTCACGCCACCCTGTGCGTTTTCGATGCGACCGCCCCGTCGGGCGTCCATGGAGCTGGCCACGCGAACGGAGAGGATGCCGCCCTCTTTGGTATCGTTGAAGACCACGTCTTTGCGGGCCGTAAGCGATACCCGATACTCAAAGAGCCGATAACTCGGTGCGGTGGCAAAAAGCACGATCTCCCGCACTTCATCCAGCATTGCGCCTTCGCCCGGACCCGTCCAGACATTGCGGGCCTCGAGTCGGCCCAATACCGGACCCGAATCCAAAGCGGTGAATTCCTGATGCTCCATAGCGCCCAGCGGCATCTTGCCGACATCGGCCCAGTTATTGATCCCGCTGATATCCCCGAAAGCGGTGAAGACCGATCTATGGTGCGGATGGTCATGTGATTCCTCAGGCGTATCGTCTTTCATCGGGAAGTCACGTGTGACACCGTGCCCGAAGGGACCGATGAGAGGATACAGATACGGCCTGCTGTAATCCTTGTAATTGTAGGCGGTGACCAATTCCTCGCCCACGAGGAACCGAACGGCTCCGTCGTTGTCTTCCAGTGTCACTCCGGTGCATGTGGCACAGGACTCAGTCTCACAAGTCAACACGGCATAGGTCCGGACCTCGTTCGGAAGAACGTCGTCCAACAGCCAGCACAGGTAATCCTGATCACCCTGACGCAAGACCTGGGAGCATACATGAAGTCCGGTACGCTCATCTTTCAACTTGATCTTCTTGCCCGCCAGATCCTCAGGAAGCGCCAATCGCACCGGCGTTCCTTGCCGCCGATGATTTCCACCATGCACCCGAATCTTATACTCCACTAACGAACACCTCCGTAATGCCCTTCACAACCTAAGCGCTCAGATTGACCTCCGGACGGCTAGTCCAGCAAGGATGCCGAGTCCGCATCCAAAAACAGCGTGACCTCAGGATGCGTACGCAAAATCGAGGCCGGACACGACGTATCGATGGGGCCTTGCAGCGCGTTCTTTACCGCCACGGCTTTCCGCGCATCGGGTACCACCGAAAAGATCCGTTTGCAGGCCATGATAGCCGGAACCGTAAGCGTAATGGCATGCGTGGGTACGTCGTCCATGGTCGCAAACCATCCTTCGCCGACCTGCTGCTTACGGCACGCTTCGTCGAGCTCTACCACTTTGACCGACTTCGGATCGTTGAAATCAGCGACCGGCGGGTCGTTAAAGGCCACATGGCCGTTTTCTCCGATGCCTATCAGACCGATGTCCAAGGGGTTTTCGCTCAACAGCTGAGCATACCTCTCACACTCGGCCTCCGCGTCGGGAGCATCGCCCTCAACGAGATGGAACACCTTAGGCCCGAACTGCTTAATGATACGTTCCTGCATCCACAGACGAAAACTGGCGGGATGATCCACCTTCATTCCCACATACTCGTCCAGATGGAACCCCTGCACACTCTGCCAGTCGATCTCCTGTTCTTTCAGACCGTCAATAAAAGTAAACTGCGAGGCTCCGGATGAAAAGACGATGTTAGCCAGCGGCTTAACCTTGAGCACGGATTTGATCGCCACCGCTACCTCGGCGGCCGCGGCCTTGCCCAGATCTTCCTTGTCTTTGTAAACTTGAACCTTGAGTTTGTCATACCTGAGCACTGCTATCGGTTTAGGTGCCAATACAAGACCTCCTTGACGGCATGCATCTTGCATAACGACATTCCGTAGATATTGTTTCCATGAAAGAAGCCTTGGTCCCTGCCACAAAGAGTAGTATTAGACCCGTTGAACAGACCGCAGACCAAGGAGCTCCGCATCCGACGCAGAAGTCAGTAAAAAAAGCGGGAGGAGGATTGGCTTGTGTCAGAAACAAGTGCGCGTTTCCTCGCTGTCGATCTTGGTGCCAGTAGCGGTCGGGGAGTCGTAGGCACTCTTTTTTCTGATCGACTCACCCTTGAGGAGGTGCATCGCTTCCCCAATACTCCGGTGCGAATCGGATCAACTCTGCATTGGGATGTTCTGCGCCTGCACCACGAGATCCTGAATACAATCACAGCCGCATCACAAAAAGGGAAAATGCTGGGCCTCGGCATCGACAGCTGGGGCGTGGATTTCGGGCTTTTGGGACCCAAGGGCGAACTCCTGGCTAACCCCGTTCACTACCGCGATGAACGCACCCAGGGCATGATGGAAGCGGCCTTCGAGTTGGTACCCAGACAAGAGATCTTCCGGCGTAGCGGAATCCAGTTCATGTCGCTCAACACGATCTATCAGTTGTTGGCCATGAGACGATCCGGCTCTCCGCTGCTTGACATAGCAGACAGACTGCTGATGATGGGCGAGCTTTTCACCTTCTTCCTCACCGGAGAAGGTGCGGCGGAGTTCACAAATGCCACCACCACTCAGGCCTATGATCCGATCAAAGGCACTTGGTCCGATGAGTTGTTGTCCGCCTTAGACATTCCCCGCCGGCTCTTCCCCGAGATCGTGCCTCCCGGAACATGCATGGGGCATCTTTTGCCTCAGATCGCCTCCGATACCGGTGCGGGCAAGTTGCCGGTCTATCTTCCCGCCGTGCACGATACCGCCTCGGCCATCGCAGCCGTCCCTCTGGCGGGCCCCGAAGCATGTTACATAAGCTCCGGCACCTGGTCACTGATGGGAGTGGAACTGACTGAACCGGTGATCAACGAGGCCTCATTGGCCGCCAACATGACCAACGAGGGAGGAGTGGACGGCAAATTCTGCTTCCTCAAGAATATCATGGGCATGTGGTTGTTGCAGGAGTGCCGACGTTTCTGGCAGCAAGAAGGCATGGATCTTGATTACGGCGCTCTTCAGGCGCTGGCTGAACAGGCTCCGCCCCTGGTCAGTCTGGTGGATCCCGATCACCCCGATTTCTTCACTCCGGGGGACATGCCCCGCCGAATCAATGATTACCTGAGCCGCACTCATCAACCTCTGCCCGGCGATCACGGAGCCATGGTACGTTGCATCTTAGAAAGCCTCGCACTCAAGTACCGTCAGGTACTGCACCAGCTCGAAGAGCTCACGGGCAGGAGCATCGAAGTGATCCATATCGTGGGTGGCGGCTCCCAGAACGCTTTGCTCAATCAGCTTACGGCGGATGCGACGAATCGCACGGTGATCGCCGGTCCCGTGGAAGCCACGGCTTTAGGCAACATCCTGGTGCAAGCATCGGCGGCGGGTCTAGTGGGCACCCTTGATGAAGGGCGCCGCCTCGTGCAACGCTCCTTCACACCGGCCGTCTATAGACCGCAGCCCAGCGTCGGCTGGGATGAATCCTATGCGAGATTCATATCATTGGCCGAACAAGATTGACCGACCGCGCCAAAAAGGGTGAAGAATCATGTCCGTACTGCTCATCTTCTTCATCTGCCTTGTCACCGTCGGCAGCCTGAGCCTGCCGGTTGCGGCCGAGTCGCGCCTGCGGACTCGTGTCCTGCTCGAATTCGGGCGCTTGATACCGCCGCATCTGGAAGGACCGGCCGTCTCATTGGCCTCAGATTTTTACGCCCTGGGCTTTCGTGCCGAAAGCGCAGGGCCCTACGACGTGGATGTGCTGGTCGATCAATACTACGACGTCCGACGCAAACTGCGAGCTACCATCTATATGCCCGTCCGGGTCGATCCTCCCCTGCCCGCCGTGATGCTCATCCACGGAGGGGGATGGAAGTATTTCAGCAAGACCGCCGTGGCCGGATACGGTCGGCTCCTGGCTTCACACGGCATGGTCGGGATAGCGGTCGATTACCGACTTTCAGGAGAAGCCCGCTGGCCCGCACAACTGGAGGATCTGAAAAAGGCCTTGGGCTGGTTGCAGCGTCACGCTGAAGATTGGGGCATAGATCCCCACCGGATAGGCGCTTTAGGCGATTCCGCCGGAGGTCATCTCGCCGCCATGCTCGCTACGGTCGAAGAGGGCCTGACGGCCCAAATTGCCGCTACTGTCGCCTACTACGGTGTCTATGATATGTTGCCTTTGATCAGCCACGGGGAAGAGGCTCTCGACAACCCGATCAACCAACTGTTGCCCGACGAAAGCGAAAGCACCTGCCGGGCGGCCAGTCCCATCTATCACGTTGAGAAGATGAGATCGCCGTTCTTGCTCATTCACGGGCTGGCGGAGTCGGTGGTACCGGTGGATCAGACGGAGCGCTTCGCCGAGCGCCTGACGGAAGCCGGACTACCCGTAAAAACCGTCTACGTGGAAGAAGCGGACCATATGCTGCTTGGACGACGCCAGCCTATCAAGCCGCCACTCACGGAGATCGACGCAGAAGTGATCGCCTTTCTTAAGCAGCATCTGTAGTCTCATGAAAAGGGCAGGCCACAGTAGCTTTCGCCCTGTGGCCTGCCCGGCGAGATTGCCAAGGTTCGGTGTTACACTTCCATTTCCAAAAGCTCGCGGCTGGCGGCATCAAGCGCATTCATATCAGGAATATCATAGCGGTTGCCGTCCATGTCGCGTACTACAAAGCGGTTGTTGCCCATAGGTCGGATGTCTTGACGAGAACGCACCTGGAATTGGCGAGGTCCTCTGTCGGTCTCAACACTCCAATGAACCAGGCCGTACTCCTCTTTGATCTCGCAAATACGGGTTATCTTAGGTATGAAATAAGCCATATCGAGTTCCTGAAACAATGCTTCACGAGATGCCTCGTCAAGATGCTTAGGATCCATGACTACGCCGATTTCGTTTCCGAACTTGTCACACAGCGCGATCAGGTTCTCAGGCCGCGACAGAGGAAACATGCGATGGACTGAAACATCACAATAGGTTGCCGGTGAAACACCTTCATCCCCGCCTTTGATTACCACACACAGTCCTTCAGTCCGTTGCGGCTCTTTGAACATTTTCAGCTGCCACGGTTCAAGCAGCTTCATCTCCTGACCAGCACGATACACAACAAGAACCTCCTCTTAATGCATCCCAAGACCCATGGGTCGCTCTCACGACTTTTGCTCCCATCAGACAGCCCGAGCACTTGCTACCTCTGACTGCAACCTTACCAGACGAGCAAAGACACCATCCTCCTTGGCCAACAACTCGGCATGCGTGCCTATCTCCGCGACTCTTCCCTCCTGCAACACTACAAGACGATCTGCGTTCTGTAGGGTCGACAAACGGTGAGCAATGGCAATGGTTGTCCGACCGGTAACCAGCCGTTCAATGGCCTGCTGAATCAGTTTCTCGGTCTCCGTATCGACGGCTGAAGTCGCTTCATCGAGGATGAGAATGCGCGGGTTTTTCAGTATCGCCCGAGCGATACTGATCCGCTGCTTCTGTCCGCCCGATAAGCCCACGCCCCGTTCACCGATGCGCGTGTCATAACCGTCAGGAAGCTCCATGATGAAGCCGTGTGCATTGGCCATCATCGCCGCCTGAACGATCTCAGGGAAAGTAGCATCAGGCTTGCCATAGGCAATGTTCTCATAGATGGTCCCGTGGAACAGGAACGGTTCCTGTAACACCATGCCGATGTTCTCACGCAAAAACGGCAGGTCAACCTGACGGATATCAACGCCGTCGAGAGTGATACGCCCTTCCGTTACGTCGTAGAAACGGGCGATCAAGTTGATCAGCGTGGTCTTACCCGAGCCTGACGCTCCCACCAGGCCGATCATCTCACCGGGTTTGATCTCCAGATTGATCTCTTGTAATACAGGGTCTCCCTTCTCGTAATAGAACGAGACGTCCTCAAAGTGGATACGACCCTCGATCGTCGGCAATATGACTCCTTTATCCTGCTCATCCTCAACCTCAGCGGGAGTATCCAGGATCTCAAACAGACGCTCGGCAGCCGTGGCGGCACCTTGTACCTGCTCGCTCAAGCGGCTCAAAGCCTGAATGGGTGCGTAAAACCGCCAAGCATAATTTATGAAGGCCATCAAGACACCCAAGGACAGATTCGTGGAGCCGCGTATGACCTGCAAGCCGCCGTAACCCCAGACCACTATGCCGCCGATGGCCGTGGTAAATCCCATGGCCGGATAAAAGAGGCTGGAAGCGCGCACGGCCCGCATACTCTCGGTAAAGACCTCTTCGTTCTTCTCAGCGAATTTGGCCACTTCATCGTCTTCCCGGTTGAAGGCCTTGACGACGCGAATCCCGGGGATGGTGTCACCCAAGACGGCATGCATGCCGGAGACCCGCCGCCAAATCCGGTGATACATCTTGTGCATTCTCTTGGAGAAACGAGCCGTGGCATAGCCCACAATCGGTGTCGGCAACAGCGCTAACAGAGCCAGCTGCCAATGAACACTGAACATGATGACTGCGATGCCCACCAGGGTCAGAATATGAATGGCGATATCTTGGATGCCGTTGACCAAAAAGCCCTGCAGGTAACTCGTATCGTTCGTCACCCGCGACATGATCCAACCGGTCTGTCGTTTGTCGTAGAACTCAAGCGTCAGCTTCTGCACCTGTCTGTAGACGTCCGTACGAAGATCGACCACTACTCTGTGCCCCAAAAGACTGAGCATATAACGATGGATGGCATTTCCAACTGACTGCAAGGCATGGATCAAGACCAATAAGATGATCACGTTCCTCAAGACAAGGACATTACCGGGGCCGATAGCATCGTCGACCAATGTCTTGGTCAGCAAAGGCGGCACCAGTCCGATCCCCGTCAGAACCGCCGTAATGAGGAAATTGGCCAAAAACAACCATCTGTACGGCCGTATATACTCAAAAGCCCGTCCCAGCAATTTGCGCTTGTCCAGACACCGCGGGCAGACCGACTGACCCGGCGGCAACACTCTTCCGCATCCACGGCAACGTCCTTTGCGGGATCTGTTCCCAAACGGACCGTCCTCGTCTTCTTTGGGTTTCCAGGTCACTTCTCGATTCTGAGCCGCGGGAATCAAGCTGTTGACGAGTTCCTCAACTATATCTCCGACGGTCTCTTCGAGAGTGCGTGAGAAACGAAAAGCATCAACGCTGGGGCCCGTCGGCAGCTCCGTCTCGGACACACCGCCGGCGGAAATCTCCGGCTCTTCCACCGGGGCAGAAGCGACCTCCAACAAAAGATCGGCAGGAACATCGGCCGCAAGGCGAAGCTCCAACACCGCATTACCGTACAACTGTCGTACCCGAGCCGTGGCCAGATCCGTCAAGGGTACCATCAAGACCCCGTTGGAGTGGCTGCTGTCTAGGACGATCAGTCGCTCGTGAGTTATCACCAACCAAGATTCGTTGTCGTATGTTCCATCCAGGCGCATGTCTGAGTTAACTGCGTGGGCGATCGTTTCGTTGACCAACAGACTGGCTAACCGCTCGCGAACACTCTCGGGCAACTCTACATCCGTCTCTCGCTCCGCTGTCAGAGTAGCGGGACGACTCACTTTATTACTCCCCCTTAGTTGACCGAAGCCTGTGCCTTCGGCCGCCTGCGCACGTTTTACCCAATACCACAACGGGGCCCCGCCTACAAAAGGCCCGAGCCCCAACGATGCGCCTACATGGACTTATGCAAGAGTACCATCATGACCATCATGACGGTCCACCCCCCACCCAACCAGCCACTGCAGACTAACGTGCCGCAGGCTGTGTACATATTACCAACGGACTCGCGCCAGGGCAACCCTGGTCCAGGTTGTTTGCCGGTCACTCACGCCCTTGCAAGTTCACCATTGGCCTCCCTATCAAATTGGCTATCTACCCCTGCCCCGCAATCGATATTTCTCTCCTTAGCTCTGTTTCTCATCTCTTCACTCTAAATCGCAGGATTGTCGACAGAAACGCAGAAACGCATCTGTGAGATAAGCCGCACCCGACTAATGTTTTCGGAGGGAGGATGCGACATGGTGCTCAAGCCAAGGTGGCGGCTCTTGCTGCTGATCTCGGCATTGTTCGTCTTGATCTCTTCAACCGTCTCCCGGTCCGCTTCGCTGGTGGTGTGGACCACCGGACATCGGTCCGAAGTGACCCGCTACCTGAACCAAGAGCTTGCACCTCGGGCCCAGAGAGACAGGCGTATATCAGTCGTATTCGAGAATGTGCGCATGGACTCTGAAACCAGAGAACGACTGCTCACCGGTGAAGGCCCTGATGTGTTGATTGATTCGCTGACAAACATCGTGGAGATGGGAAGAAGTAATCAGCTCGTTATGCTGAGCCGCTTCGTCTCCGGCTGGCGGGACCAAAGAACGCTCTTTCCCAATCTGCTCCAACCGCCTTATCCACAACTGCCTCGACTGGCTTTTGAACCGTTGACTATGTACGCCTTACCAATAGAGATCAGCCCGTCAGGCATAGTCTACAATAAGGACGCCTTCAGCAAAGCGGGTCTCAATCCCGGCGCACCGCCGACAAGCTGGGAGGAACTGGAGGCTGCGGCGCGTCAGTTGTCCCTTCAGTTCGGCGGACGAACGGTACGGATAGGCTTTGATGCCAACTGGACCGCCATGGAGTTGTTCGTCAACTTCCTGCGGCTCAATAACGAAACGGGCATCACCGATGACTTCCGCCGGGCCCGACTTGATACCCAGGCGGCCATCGAGACCTTCAGCTACCTGTCCCGGCTCTATCAGGCGGCCTATCCGCCTTCTGAACTGCTGACCGGCCAACCGAGCCGAGGCAATCCTTCCCGCTTTGCCGACGGCATGACCGCCATGGCCTTCGGCGGCCCGGCACTTGCCGTGGCCACGCAGGAGAAAAACCCGCGCTGGCAGACTGAACTGGGGTTTTTCCTGCCCCGCCGCGTAAGGAGTGCGGCTCCGGCATCCTGGCTAAGCTACAAAGCCATCGGAATCCCCGCTTACACCCGGGATCCCCGTCTGGCCTGGGAGTTCATGGAGTGGCTGATGAGTCCGGAGATTACGGTCATGTACCACGTAGCCACGGGAACGCTGCCCAGCCGTAACGACGTGGGTGTTAGAATCCGCAGAGCGGCGCCGTATCTGGCCGACTGGTACGACGCCGTCAAGTACGGGTTCACGATCGAGACCTATCCCACTATTTGGAACCGTAATCGGAATCTGATCTTGCAAGGTCTCACGGGGCAGCTCGATCCGCGTGCGGTATTGTACGAGATTAACGGTGCCTACCAGCTGGCTCTGGATGATCTGTGGGCGGATCTTGAGCACAACAGATGAAGGCAATAGCGCAAATAAGAAGGGGATCTGCCCCGCTGAAGTAGAATAGTAGCAGCGGACCACAAACTAAAAAGCCGAATGCTCCGTGAGAAACAGGAGCTGTTGGACAGAATTCCCGAAAGGTGGGCTTCGATCTATATGGAGAGTATTGTCTTAGTCATTTTCGCTCTTGTGGTGGCTCTTAGCGTTTTTGTTCAGGATCGCTTGCTTACAACGTTGGAAGCGCTAAACTGGAGTTCCGGCCTTATCTTCGTCACTGTGGCACTCGGTGCCGCTCTCATTCCGGTCATCATATTTGCCTTCACCGTGGCCATTTTTTCCAAAAACCGCGGCTAAGACGAATACGGAGGCGGCCTGACCATATCGGCAGACCGCCTCCGCATCTTTTGGACCGGATAGACCGCCACGAAGCACCGGCGATCATTTCGGCACCCGAGACATTTGCCTCTCCGAAGGGGGCTGTCCCAAAA
>JBMNSS010000066.1:0-13694 GCA_050945315.1 Limnochordia bacterium
CGCGCCTGCGTTCAGAATACCGACCGAAGGATCCAACGATGGCGCCCAACTCGATATCCCATCCAAAAAGACGAGTCTTGATGTTCCCGTAGTCGCAAAAGACCCCGATGCGAACCGTGGTACCACTGGCCAAGGAGTCCGACGGATCAACGGTTACAGTGAGGTCTTCTATCATGTCGGGCCAATCGACGTACTGGTTCGCCCAGGCTTTGGTACCAACACCCATCATCTTGTCTCTCGATTCCTTTTCCGAGTCAGTCCGGCATTGGTAGGCGTTGCTGAGCTCCCAGAGATACTCACCAAGACTGCACATAGCCGAATCCATGATCTCCTTCAGTCTGAGGTTCTCTCGTGCTCCGCTTTTGTCCACTGTCTGCCCGTAAAGCCCGGCGATGAAACGGGTGGTGGAAGTACCATCCCAAAGGTAGCCAGCGTGTCCATAGCCAAGCAGCCGGCTTACCCTACCCTCTGAAATGAGGATGTGTTCACCCATCGGCAAGTAGAGAATGTCAAGTTCAGTCAGTTCATGAAACAACGTCGCAAGGTCAAGCATGATGGGTCCCAGTCTGTGGATTGGAAGCATTTCAATATTGCTTGGCAGCAACGGGACACCTTCCGCCCAAGGACGGGCGGTAGCCCAAAGAGGGTAAGGCGTGCTGAGGCTGGATTCGTTGACAGAGATGTGCTCAATGTCAGAGGCATCTATGAAATCAATAAACAAGTGGGAAGGAAGCCGCGCCGGAAGAAGTCTGGCTTCGGCTATAGGCAGAGATGACAGAGTCTGCTCTGCGAGTCTTTGTTCGAGTCGCGCCTGTTGCCAGCAGCGCGCCGAGTAGCTACTCTTCTCCTCATCGGGTTGCTGTCGCGGGACTCGTACAGCCCACTTCCCACCACTGAGGTCAGCAACCCGAAAAACAAGGGATCGTGAGTCTGTGTCTGGCGTGGACACCATGGTGCCCTTAACCCATTCGCCGTCGATATATACCTCTATCTCTTCACCCATGTAGCTCAAGCCGCCCTCTCAAATCCTTGTAAAAGCCAATGTGACCGTTCAAAAACAGAATAATCTCTTTAGGTTTTTGTTCTTCTACACTCAAAACTCAGCTCCTCTCGCGACTATAGAACTTGCCGTTCTGCAGGGATCGCCCGAAAGAGCACGGTTTCCGATCGATATGTGAGACTGATCTATTGTCGGAGTGTTGGTGAATTCAAATAAGAAAGGGGCCTGAGTCCTTCGAACCAGAGGGAAAGGAGCGCTCCGGTGCGGCTTCAGTGCTATGGAGACGTTGCTTCCAAAGGGCGGTTATCTGCAGCAGGTGACCCTTGCAGGTTGGCACTCACTACTGACCCTTACCTGAGTCTGTCGGGTCTCCTCCACCTTCGATCGCGTGGGACGGAGACTAGGGTCACTTGACGGCGCCAGCGAAAGCCAACTCCAGTTTCGAGCGATCCATTCACCGGTACGAGGACTGGCATTCACGGACCCGGGCGCATTGAAACCCGAACCGGTCTCTTGTAGCGCGCCAATCGTGCTGCCATGCCGTTCTTGGATCACAACTCCGACCTCAAAACAACCCTTCCGCATGCCTTCTCGAGTGATGTCTCTATAGCAGAAGCAGTCCCCTTTTCATTGTCAGCAGCCATGAGGAACGCTCCCGAAACGTCACAACAGGTAAAGAGAGTCTGTCCAGACGGTACCGGCGATGCCATTAATGGTTTCACAACGTCTGTCTCCGGATCCGAAGAAATGCTCTTTCACACTCGACAACAGAAAGCCTCAGGGTCAGTCCTCTCAGCATCGAAGCCATAGTGCCCACATCGCGTGCGATGGTTGCTGAGAACGTCATACCAGGTTGAGTCCACTCCCACAAGTGCCGTCACGGCGGAGCAACGTACCGTCAAGACCGGAGAGAAGCAGATTTTTTTTGCAGGCTGTCTTGTCTCACTACACAAGACCTTGTCCAAAGCAACAGTCGCCCTTGGTACAGCAGACGGTATGAGTGCGTGATCCGCGCCGTGATCAACAGCCGTTGTGCGCCGGCACCACGGGTGCTCAAAACCGCCTTCCGGGGCATCGCTAAGGCATTTTGATGCTGAGCTTTGCCGGTGACCGACACGCCGAAGTTGCCAAGAGGAACGCACAGGACTACCATACCTGTTACCTCCCTCTCTGTATGATGATCGTAGTACAGACAGCCGGTACCCCCATCGGCTGGGCTAGGAGGGAGCAACATGAAAGCGTACAGCAGACTGGCCATCAACACTCCCGCCGGACTGGTGTTCGGCAAAGCGCCTCACCGGTCACAACCAAGAACGGCATGGCCATCGGCGGCGGATTGGTTTACCCGGAAGTCAACTTCACTCTTCCACCGCTTGACATCAACGCCGATACGATGCCGACCGTCCGAGAGCAATACACCAACATGATTGACGAGATCTGTCGCCGTGCGGTGGAGCTGCAAGTGCCTGGTCTGGTTGTGGAGTTCGAACTGTTGCCGCCCATGACATTGGTGCCGGAGTGGGGAGCAGAAATCACCGCGATCCTGCGGGCGACTCTCAATCGTTATGCTGAAAGCGACGGACTGACCTCAGCACTGCGAGTCACCCCCAATGACATCAGGGAGTACGAACGTCCGCCGATGTTGAGAGAAGGCCATCTGTGGCAGAAAATGGCGCGCAGCTTTGAGCTGAATGCTCAGGCCGGTGCCGACTTCCTTTCCATCGAGTCTACAGGCGGGAAAGAAGTCCATGACGACGCCACCATCATGTGCGACTTGCCGGGAGCGCTCTTCTCCTTGGGAGTCCGGGCTGTCGAGACATGACCTGGCTGTGGCAGATGATCACCGACACAACCGAGCGAACGGGCACCATCGCAGCCGGAGACTCAGCCTGCGGCTTCGGCAACACCGCCATGATGCTGGCCGAGAAACGCTACATTCCCCGGGTATGGGCTGCCGTGATTCGGGTGATGACGGTGGCGCGGTCGCTAGTGGCCTACGAGCAAGGTGCGGTCGCCCCGGCAAGGACTGCGCGTACGAGAACCGGCACCTTAAGGCGATTACCGGTTATCCCATGTCCGGAGAAGGAGCGGAAGCGGCTTGTGCTCACCTGTCGCCGATTGGCAATATCGCCAAGACGGCGGCCGACCTGTGGAGCAACGAATCGGTGCAGAATCTGAGATTGCTGGGCGGCATGGCACCCACGGTCTCCCTGGAACAGCTTGTCTATGCCACCCGGTTGATGAACGTCGCCGTCAACAAGGGACCGGAGGCTGTTCTGCTGCGCGATTGGTTTACCGAGAGTGATGCCCGGTTCGATCCGCAAGCGGACGTGTTGCGGCCGGACGTGGTAATCGAGCTGGCGAAAGAGATTGTAGCCGCGCCGACACCGTACCTGCGCACCCGTCAAGCCGCCCTTGCCACACTGGCCTGCCCGCTGCCCTCCGGCAACCTGGATATGAACGAGAGGGAGCGCTCCTGGTTGGATCGCCTGTCTCACCAAGCCGACACCTTGCCGGAAGACGAGGATACCCTCATCGGCGAGATCAGACCAGCCCTTGGCCCGGAAAAAGCAAGGCTGGACTAATACGGCTTAAACGTGTAGAGCCGCGGATCGAGACATCATTGATCTTTGCGAAAGCGAGGAGATGCAGAATGGAGATCAGACAGACATAGCCACTGCGACTATCAACGACAAGGCCGCCAAAGTGGGACAATCGATATCAATGGGGCACTCGTCGCCCATATTTCTCCGGACACCATCATCCTCGACGGTTTGATTACCGGTATGCAGGTGATTGCCGAGCGTTAGCTCTGGGTGTGGTATGGGTACAGTGGGGGTTTTTCGTGGCCAAAAATGGGGATTCTCAAGTGGCCATTGACATTGAGAAAAACGATATTTACGCACTGGAGGCCCTTATTGCCGCCCGGGCCATGGCCACCGGGTTGAACATCGCCAAACCGTTGATCTCCAACGCCGAGTGGAGTGATGTGCTATCAGCTCCCCAGTGATGGAAGCGAAACTGATCGCTCGCTATGAAGAAGTGGCTCGCCAGTACACCGGTGAGTATCCCGCCGCGCCGCTGGCCTTGCTGACAACCGACGGGAGGCAGGTCGCCGGAGTGCATCCATGCCCCGCCTGCCGAGACGAGCCGCGGTTTCCGGCTGCGCTGGCCCGTGAGAGCCTCCGCTGGGGTGAAGCCACCATCTCTGAGTGCCCACACAGCGTCTGCTTGTGGGCGGTACCGGTTACCGACAACAACGAACTCGTAGGAAGCCTGTTGTCCGGTTCTGTCCTGCCGCACGACATTAGCCAGGTCAGTCAACTGACCGATGCCGCCCGCCGCCTATGCCAACTGGCCTGCAAGGCCAACCTCTCCAACGCAGTATTGCCGGCGTGTCACGCCGAACAGGCCGCCCGAGAAGCGGACAAGGCGCAAGCGATCCACTCGCTCAAGGGCGACATGTACCATACGGTACGCTAGGTCTACCTGCGCGAGGAGGCGAACCTCATCACCGCCATCAAGACCGGGGAACGGCGACGGGACCGAGAAGTCCTCAACTGCATTCTCGGCGGCATCTATGTCCTCGGCGGCCAGGACTTCGAGTTGTTGAACGCCCTCCTGCTGGCATTGGTCGTGGTCATCTACCGCACTGCGGTGGAAGCCGGCGGCGATCCGATAGAACTGTTGGGCCTGAACTACGCCTCCCTGGAGGAGTATGCCGTAATGGATGATGAAGAAGCACTGACCGCGTGATTGGTGTCCCATCTCGAGCGGTTGATGGACAGTATCCGCTATCGCGGGGAACGCCCCGTCGAGGTACTGTTGCAGGTAGCTTTACGCTACATGCGCGAGCATTGTTCGGAGCCGATCACCTGCGATGACGTGGCTGCCGCAGCCCTGATGAGTCCGTCACATCTCTCCCGCATGCTGCGAGAAAAGCTGAATCGCAGCTACACGGAGTTGTTGGCCGAGATGCGCGTCACCGAAGCCCGACACCTGCTGTTGCGCAGTCGCAAGAGCCTGGCACAGGTGGCGGCGGAAGTCGGTTTTTCTGACCAAAGCTACTTCACCAAGGTGTTCAAGCAGCATACAGGAATGACACCCGGCGAGTACCGCCGCCGGCACCCGCATCCGTAGCAGCCTGAGCCCTACCAAGACTATGACCGTCTCCCGGAGCCCGTCCGTCAGTGGTCCGCACAGGTGAGCAGCCTCACACGGCAGACGCGTCGCAGGCAGCTGCGCCGCCTTTTCGTCGTATAGAGATCGGAGATCTCCTTTAGCTCCGTCAGAGACTCCTCTCGCGCCGCATCCATCTCACAAGAGGATATGGCATCGTGACCTACCGGCCAAAGACGGCCGTGAACTCAACCTCCAACAGGGCCTGCACCTCCTCGAGAGCAGCCTTCGGCGATTTTCTAAGCGCCGCTACATCCGCCATCGCCGCCTGAGTTTGGTTGATGAAGGGGGGATGCCATAGCGGAGGACGCCCCCAGGCCTCTTCGGCTTGAGCCAAAAGGATTCTCTGAGGCAGTGGAAGCTCACTTCGGATCAAAGCGATGGCATCCAGACGCGTCGGTAAGCGTGTCGTCTGATGCCACCAAGCCACCTGAGTCTCTTTGCGAGAGAGCCAGTTTAACAAGAGTCTGGTCCCTTCCGTAACATCGGCACCGATCGGTATCGAGTGTGCGGTGCCGCCCATCCAGGTACCGTTACAGCCGTATTCGGGATGGGGGACCTTCCCGACACCGTAGCTGAAATACGGATATCTGGCGGCGATGATACCCACCTGACCGCTTTCGTGAGCGATCATGGCCAGCCTGCCTTGGTAAAAAGGATCGGTACCCAAAGACGCCGAGACCGCGGCGTAGCTGTAGCGCTCACCGTAGCTTTGAATCCACTCAAATCCCCGTATGTGATTCGGCGTGTTCACCGTCGGCAGCTTTGTCACCGAATCATAGATATCGCCTCCGAAGGTGTAGAGCCAACCCACGGCGTACCAGTTTCCCGTCCAAGGAACAAAACCCAGTTGTGTGAACCTGCCTTCACCGTCAGCTATGGTCAGTTTTCTGGCCATATCATCCAGCTCCGCTAAGGTGGCAGGCGCCCGTGAATCGTCAAAACCTCCTTGCCCCAACAGATCCCTGTTCCAGTACAGCCCACGGATGTCGGTGTCCCAGGGCACACCGTAGCAGAGGCCTTCATGTACTACTTCGCTGTAGGTACCCGGCAACCAGGCCTTGCGCACCGGCGTGTCAACCATCCTGTCAAGCGGTTGGAGGAATCCCTTGTGGGCCAGCTCGCGAATATGCGACCTTTCACAATGAACGATATCCGGCGGCGCACCTCCCGCGATGAGCGTCACAAGCCTGTCAATCCCACCTCCACCTCTTAAGACCTCGACCTCTATTCCGGGATGCTCCTTTTTGAACTGTTCGACCAGCCCCAGATACACCGGGTCAACAACGTCTTCTGCGTACCAGTTGTATTGATAGAGTACTTTGGCCAGGACCGAGGGGACTGCGCACAAACCAGCCAACGCGATGAAAACGCCAAGCATACCTATTCGACGCAAGGGTATCGCACCTCCTTATTTAGATACCTCGCTGAGGGTTGTGTGCAGGCCGAGAAACGTACCGTTTCTCATTCTCTTTGCCTATATCTTATAGTTATCTATTTTTAGGGAATATCCTTTGATACAAAACCGTTGCCCGTGCCCTACCGAACGGAGAAACGGTCATCAACACGGACGCCCACCTCAACTGAGCGATCGACAGGACTCTGCCCCCAACAAAGAAGAAGCCCCGCATCCGCAGGGCTTCGTCGTCCGTCAGTCCTCAACCCATATTTTTATATCCCCATAGAAGATCTCGCGGGTTTCAGTCTTGATCGTCTCGCTGGTAAAGCGTAGCTCAACTCCGTCCCAGGACTCGACCGGTCGTTGGAAGGGCAGATTCTCCAGGTAGGGCCGTTTCATATCATCGATGTAGAGCGTCGCCGAGCTTGTTGTCCGATCGGCAACGACGCGGATTCGGTGCCAGTCCCTTCCAAGTACGGCCACATCTTTCGCATTCATTCCGGCATCTCTGGCATGCCATTTCAGCATGCCTCTCATCGGAAGCATGATCAGCCTGTGGGCGTCATCCGTTCGAATGTATATATAGTTTCCGGAAGCAGCGTCACCCTGGCTCCATTTCACACATAACTCGACACCCAATTTGGTGGCCTTAGGATCCGGCGACTTCAACTTCGGAGTCGATGCCGACACATAGTACTTGGTTTCGTTGGGCGGGGCCAAGACGTGCAATGCCCGTCCAGAAGGCATCTCAGGGGCCTCCACGACTTCGATGACACCGTGTTGAGCACCCGCTGATATGATGAACCCCTCCGGATGCTCGCCAATCTTATCCTGCGCAAAATCGTAGGATTGAGGAACCACTGCGTCGGTCGCCGTCGTCAACAGGTTCATCGACAGCACCATGGATACTACCAGGACTGCAACACCGATTCTCGGTCTCATGCGCGATCTCCCTTCTGTTTTTGAGCACTCTCCTGAGCATCCTAGTCGACCAGACCCCGCAAGACGATCTGACCGAGGGCCCAACTGTCCGACGGCACACCTTGTTTCACAGTCAATCGTAACTCGGTAGTCCTCACTGCGGAGTCCACATTCCCGCTAAGCTCCAGCATGTACCACTCATCTGATGAGTCTACTCGCTCTATGCCATACGGCAACGGGATCCAGGTGCCATCCTGCTGCCGTCCCTCCAAGATGACGCTACGGCGTGTTACTTCCTCCGTACCGGCATCACCCTTGGCATAGACCGTCACGGAAAACTCACGCAGATTGGCCGCTTCCCACACCAAATACTCCGTTGAGTCTTCCACCCGCATCTTCCGATCCTCATCGCCGAAAAAGATCTCCGGGTCATCCGTGGCATAGGTCCATCCCGCCGACTCTTCCGTCGTCCTGGACATATCGATGGTTCCAAACCACCCCAACTCTCTGGGTGGCTCAAGAGCGTCCGACATCTCCCACCAATTCACTATCCGCAGGGGGCGTTCTTTGAACAGAGTGCCGCGATCGGGATCATAGACGGATAATCTCAACGGATACGAACCGTCTTCAAAATCTCTCGTGTCTACGAGCAGCGTACCGGGTTCAGGTGCGAACGAACCAGTGTAGACTACCCGATCGCCGATGGAGATGGTCACATCTGTGACATTCAAATACGTGCCGACATCCACTTCAACATCTATCGGCAACTCGCCGCTGACGCGCCAAACGGCGGTGCCCGGCTCAGGATTGACAAAGCCTATGTGTATCGGGTCGACAACTGTCACCAGCGGCAATCGCTTGTTGAAAAGATCACACCAGCCCGAGCACTGCAAGACCAGTGGCGTGCGCTCCAACTGGAGAGGCACCGAGAGTCGCTGCGGGCCGTAGACATTGTCGTAGACATCAACGTTGCCCAGATAGTTCACAAAACCCACCGCGTAGTTGGTATCGGTATGGTGAAACCAATTGCGATAGATGGCCCCGCCCTGCAAAGGCACCCCGCGGATACCGATCGCCCGCTGGCGCGTGTTCAAAAAGGTGTTGTGGTGGATGGTGATCCATTCGCCGCCCATGAACTTCTCCGTCTCTGAGCAGGGGGTGGAACGTTTTGGACAGAAATCCCGTCCGCCGTGCATATCAAAGGCGAAGCTGGTGGCGTTTGCGCCGGCAATGTTGTATCTGGCCTCATATCCCGAGCCGATATACCCGCTGCTGGCAATGGCATGCCGGTACCAGTCGAAATAATTGGCCTCGATGAGGGCCGTACCCCCGCTCACCACGACCGGATACCCCAGACCGGCCCGTTGCACATGGTGGATATGGTTGTGGTGGACATAAGCGTTTTCATTCATGACACTGACCCCGCCATACGACCAATTGAAGATTTCATTATTGTCGACTTCGATGTCATCGCCTGCACTGCGCACGGCAAGCGAATTGGGCTGGCTATAGGCACTGTCTTGCGTCGTGCCGTCAGGGCCGCGCAGCCGAATACCCGTCAGCCGGGCCCCCTTCTCCATGACGAACAGAGGGTACGTGTCCATCTCATCTGAAAACAGAAGCGGTCCGGGAGCTCCGTCAACGCCGCGATTACCGGCCAGCGTGACACCCTCTCGAATCACGAGTTGCTCGTAACCCGTCAGATCGATCTCCGCATCCGGATCCACATAGATGACATCTCCCGGCGCGGCCGCCTCCAATGCAGCGATGAGCTCCTGTGCTGAAGAGACCGCAATGTCCCCGCTCGTCACCGCATACGTGTATCCTTGGCCCCCGCCAATGGGATTGCCCGTCGGATTGGCCTGGGCACCGTACTCCTCAAATGATTGGGCTGGTTGCAGAGCAGGATCGGGGGGAAGCCGCCAAAGGGCCAGATCATCCCACCAGACCGTTCCAGTGGCGCGATCCAAAAACAGCTCAACACGAATACGGATGGCATCGATCGGAACCTGGAAGATGTATTCAACGGTCTCCCAGTTGCGCGTCCCTTCTTCCTGGCGGCCGACGTAGTGCGAGTTTCCTATCAGTCCGTCTTGGTCAAAGACACTGATCCGCACAAAGGCCCCCCACGGACCCGGAACGCTCACCGCCTCGGTTCGTCGCCTCCACTGCATCTTGTACTTGTGCCCGGGCTCGAAATCCCGGATATCCTGATACATGCATCCGCGGTGCGTGGGATCGGTCGATGACAATCTCAACGATGTCGAGCCACTGCGGTAGACGGAGGCATCCAGATCATGGATCACTCCGGCCGAGCCAAAGCCCCGCGACCAACCCTCCAAGCCATCCTCAAAGCCGGGATTGACAATAAGGTTTGTCTCCGGGGTATCTGAGTAGGCAAGAAACGTCAACCAGACAGCAAACATGATCACGAAAAACGCGATCCGCAAGAACCCGGCGCGCGGCACGCGGTTTCGCAGCAGCAAGATGATACACCTCCTGTTTTACCGGTCCTACACATGTTAGTCCCCCAGGGAGGATTATCCTCCGTCCACCAAAAAACCAAGGATATGTATGCCGGAGAACGAAAGTGCGCCATAGTGTCTTTCTTTACAAAATTGTCATCGGAGGGATGCCGCATGCGTAAAGACAGGCTACGCAACAGCCTGCCGATCATCGTTGTCTGGGCCGTTTTCCTGACGACCATCACGGCGAAGGCCAACCTCATTGCGAACCCCGAATTCCGGGGTGTCGAGGGTATGCTACCTGTCGACTGGACCGTCTTTTCCGGAGCCGTTGGCAAGCAGCTTTTCTTCGTTGAAGACGATGAGAACCCATCACAAAGAATGTTGCTCATCGACGATCCGTCTTCTTCACACGGATACGGCCTGCGCAGCGGCCCGATTCCGGCAAAGACCGGAGAAGTATATGTAGCCTCGGTTAAGGCCAAAACCGGGGAAGGCGGAAGCGCCGCTTTGTACCTCGATTTCTGGGATAAGAACAAGAAACGCATCGTAGCCCGGACGGCCGGCCATTCGGGGCCTGAATGGCAGGCGCTGTCGGCATCCATGGAAGCCCCTCCGGAGGCGGTATGGGTCAGCATCATTTTGTACTCATCCATAACTGCCGAAGGCCGGGCCTATTTTAAGGAGGCAACGCTTTTGGCAAGCTCAGCGTCAGCTGCGTGGAGCGATGAGGATGTCAACCTGGAGGCGGGCGAGGGTCAGCTCGATTATTCCCCCGCCGATGGGGCCGTGGTCACGACCAATCCCCCGTCTTTTGTCTGGATCCCCGTCGCGGGCGCTCAACGCTACATACTGGAATACTCGACAGAGGGGAACTTCACACCCGAAAAGACCAGGCGCGTGGAGAACATTGATATCAGCATCTATACGCCTGAGGAGCCTCTTAACCCGGATGCGACCTGGTATTGGCGGGTCCGAGCCGTCGACCGCGCCGGCAATCCGTCGCCTCCGACGACAGCCAGAGCCTTTCGCATCGGACAGGATGCCATGCCCCTGCCATTGCCGCCTCTGGACGAGGTCAGAAGCCGCATTCCCTCCGGTCATCCCAGACTCTTTGTCACTCCCGACACTCTGGACGATTGGCGTCAAAAAACCGAGTCCGATCTCCTGCACCGCACCCTGTGGTCACAGCTTCGTAATCGGGCTCTCACCACATCGGTCAAGGCGTTGCCGGACGAACCTCCCCATTGCAGACCCGGCGGAGTACGAGACATCAATCTGTGGCGTCAATACACCATCACGGTAGAAGCCACCGACGATATGGAACTCCTCGCCTTCGCCTATCTGATGACCGGTGACCCCCGTTTCGGGGAAGCCGCCCGGCAGTTGATGCTGCACATTGCCGGCTGGGATCCCAACGGGGCTACCAGTTGGTCCGTCAACAGCGAGAATTTCATGCCCATCCTGCTCAAGCTCAGCCGAGCCTACACCTGGGCCTATGATGCCCTCAGTCCGGAGGATCGCCGGATTATCAAGGACGCCATGCGCATCAGAGGAGAGGCCGCCTACAGAGTGCTGGCCGGCCGCCCCTATGAAAGCAGGCCCTATAGCAGCCATCCCGGTCGTATGCTTGGTTTTCTCGGTGAGGCGGCCATCGCCTTTTTGGGCGAAATACCTGAAGCGGAAAAATGGTTTGACTACATCGTCCGTATCTTCTACGCCGTGTATCCGGCGTGGGGCGGCGATGCCGGTGGATGGGCCGAAGGGCACAGCTACTGGACGAGTTACATCAATCGCGCTCTGGCTTTTGTCGACGCCCTGTGGGTGGGCGCAGACCTGAATCTCTATGAAAAACCCTTCTTCCGCAACACGGGCATGTTCAAACTGTACACCCAACCGCCCTACAGCAAGATGGGCCCCTTCGGCGATTTTTACGATTCGCCGCCGAGCTCATCCGCAGGCAGTGTAATGGCCCATTTCGCCAAGATCTACGACAACGAATACTACAAATGGTACGCCGATCAGATGGGCACGCTGGTCGAGAGCGGCCTCATGGGCTTCATCCGCCTGATGCTCCATCCTGCGAAACAGATATCCGCCCGGGCACCCCTTGACCTGCCGTCGGCTCGGCATTTCCCTGATATCGGCTGGGTGGTCATGCACCAACGTCTCGGCGATAAAGACGGCATACAATTCATGTTCAAAAGCAGCCCCTACGGTTCACTAAGTCACAGTTTCGCTGACCAGAACACCTTCACTCTGGAGGCCTACGGTACCCCTCTGGCCATTCCCACGGGACACCGCCCGTGGTCCGGCAGTGACCATCACTTCCAATGGACAAAGACAACACAGGCCCACAACGGCATCCTCGTCGGCCACCAAGGGCAAAAGATCCAGTCGATCGATGCCAAAGGCGACATCGTGGCCTTCATACACGGCAAAAGCTTCGATTACACCGCCGGCGATGCCGTGCCGGCCTATGACGGTCTGCTCGATCACTTCGTGCGGCATGCCGTCTATGTCCGCCCCGACACCTTCGTCATTTTCGATGACCTGCGGGCTCCCAAACCGGACAACTTCAGCTGGCTGTTACATGCCTACCACGAGATGGACATCGATGAGGCTCAAGGGTATATCGGGATCGATGCCAAGACCGCCAACCTCGACGTCCAACTGTGGAGCTCACACCCGCTCACCTACTCTCAGACCGATCAGTACGCGGTTCCATTCGACGAGCCCATGAACAGACCGCCCCAGTGGCATCTGACGGCGACGACCACGGAACAGACTGCTGAAGCGCATTTCTTGGCCGTCCTCCGGCCCGGCAAGCCGGGCAAGAGAAAGCCCCTCACGGCCAAAAAGACGAGCTGCGTTTCCGGTGAAGGTGTGCTGCTCAAAGACGCTGACACCCTCACCACGATCCTGTTCAAGACGGCCCAAGGCGCTCTGGCGGCCGAAGGTCTGACGGCCGTCGGTCAAGTGGCGGCCTGGAGCCGCGACAGCTCACAAAACGGCGGAGAAGGTGCATTGCTCATCAGGGGCACCCGTTGGGAAAGCGACAGCGGCCTGCGCTTCAGCGGCACCACCGAGGTGGATGTCGAGCTGACCGTCCTTCCGTCGGAAAGCGAAGATCACATCGATATAGCAGGCACGGTTATCGCACCGGCAGGACCGGGCGCGAAGGATTTCGACTGGGCCATTCACGTTCCCGGAACCTTCGCGATGGCTGAAGTCACCTCCAGCCACACCGTATACGAATCGGCTTTTGAAGACGGCGCTTTGCGCCTCCGCCTGGCCCCCGGACACCATGAGTTGAAGATCCAGCTGAAGCGGCAGTGAGAGTGATCCATGTCATCCTTGTCTGAGACGGGTGTGTCGACAACTCAGATCATCAGAGAACGTAAGAGAACACGGGGAGCGGCGACGATCCGCTCCCTCGGCCGTTCGGGGCTGTCCCAAACGCTATCGGTGGCAGCCCCTTCCCTATTCCGTTGGACATCCGCCATGGAGGCCGATCAGAGGAGGCTCTGCGGTCAACGAGCTGCATTGACGTCCAAGTTGTGTGTGGGGAACGGCTGAGGCAGACTCAATCAGTCCGTCGGTTTATAATGGACCCCGAAAACTGGACAGCAGATGGCGGTGATTTAAGCTACACTTGAGTCATGGGAAAGTCACGGAAAAGTTATTCACCGAGTTTCAAGACGAAAGTGGTTCTCGAAATGCTTAAGGA
>JBMNSS010000067.1:0-13595 GCA_050945315.1 Limnochordia bacterium
CCCCCTTCGGCTTCCTTCAGACCCCGCCGTTACCGGCGACGCCCTTGCCTACGGGTTGTTTTCCCACTGGCAGGTAACGAAGGTTTCTTTCAACCTTCCGGCTCGGCAAGCATGCCGGGCACACACGATGAGTGTTCCACGTGGAACCCTTCTGCTGCGCACTCGTCACGTGCTACACACCCGGACCAAGTGGTGGCCTCCTTACCACCTTTTCTGAACAGCTGGCATCCCCATCGCCTCGATTCCCGCCATCAAGACTACCAAATAGGCTGGAGTCGAAGCCCCCACACCCGCAGAGCGGATAGATCTGTCATTCGCTCGCAACACAGGCCTGGGAGCCCTCAGAATCGCTCAGTTGATGCATGCCGCTGCCGTGGATACTGAGAACCGAATCAGACATATCGGCTAGCGTTCCAGCTGCTGTTATGTAGCACCGGCTTTGCGACGGTTGACAGACGGTTTCTCGCCTGCTCTTCAGCGGTTGTCTATATTACCGGGACCCTTGTCCTGACCCGCGCCGTCTGGTCCAAGCCCGTAAGAGATCCCACGCACCTTTGCCAGGGAGTCCTGAAGCGCCGCTCGACATCTTGGATTGGTTGAGTCGGCAGCGGCAACCGGATTTGATCGAGGGTCGACAGCCAAGAGGATCGATCAACCCTGGGATTCCAAAAGATCAGTCACGTCCACTGTTCCACGCGGTACAATTCTGCTGCCCATCCTGCGAGGGTGATCATCTGTTTACCGGTGTACTTAGTCGATGCTTCCAGTTGCTCCTGCCCGGTGTCTGATCGGCGACTTGTGAAACCCGTTTAGGACCACCGAGGTGTTCGAACACCCCCTGCCATGAGGATCTCTCATCCGTTCGCATTGCCCTTCTCGAACCTTGGCCCGTTGTTCCACGTGGAACACTCCGCGATGACAGCCGTAGTATGGCACTCTCAACACCATGAATTCATCTCAGTTTCCGTGGCGCCTGCAGATCGACGACCACGGACCTTGCGACAAGATGACCAATCAAAGCCGAGCAGCATGCTGACGCGTCTCAGGTAGCCATCAGTGCCACACGTCGTGCAACAGTCAAGGTCTCTCGCTTTTATCTCTGAGCACGTACGCTTCCCATTGACTCTGGAGGCCGCGGCAAAAGAGCCTGAGCGTGCAATGCCGTTGACCATCACCGACTGTATTCGGTCGATTGGATCCGCCAAGTCAGTCGCTCGCCTGATAGTATCACGCTCAATGTTCCACGTGGAACACCTCTGACTACCGGACTGACTCGTGTCTCTTTCGGCCGAGTGCCCACACAACAACCGGAAGCAGACGTCTGCGAGCCATCTCCGCCCTGTAGACTCCTGGTCATGTTCCACGTGGAACAATCTCCTGCCGCCTGTCACGTACTCAGACATCGTGTAGCGGCAATGGTCTCCAGGCGAGAGTCTCAGACCTATCGACGTGGACGATGCCCCTCGCCGGACCTACATCGCTCGCCGGTAACGCGGCGTTCGAAGAGTTGGAAACCCTCAAGTCAGAGTTGGCATTCTTGGAGTCATGAAACCCGGGGCTTCGTCTTGGATCTTGGGACATGTTTGAACTCAGCACGCAAACGTCCGCAACAGGCATGTCCTCCCATGTCAGATACAGCAGCTGTCCTTTGTCACGCCCCCGCCTACGAAAAGACTCCAAGATATTGACTTGGAGCTTTCTCCATAGCGTACCCATAGCGCCGGGTCACAAAGGGCTTCCCACCGCCCATTGTCCCGCGCCTACCGGGGGTAGGTCGCGCGGTGCGGGCGTTCAGATGCCGACGCCTCTTCGCCCTTGCGACTTCGTGCCTCCTTGGCGCACTCCTCCGAGAACTCACGCAACAACCGCACGTACAAGCGATAGTCTTCCACGCTCACTTCCGGCGGCGTCTGGTGATCACAACTGGGAATGTAGTAGCCTCCCATCACGGCCGGTTTAATGCGGGCAAACTCTGCTCTCAGGGCTTCTTCGCCCAGGTGCATCACCGTCTTGTCAAAACCCCCGATCATACGCCATTGTGCATGGGCCCGTCGAATACGATTGACATCTACCCCGGCCATGCGCTCCAAGGGCAAAATGCCTTGTAGACCAACGTCTTCAAACCAAGGAATCAGCGGCTCCACCTGTCCGTCGCTGTCGATGAGCGGAATAATGCCGTACTCAAGCACCTCAGGAATAACCTGTCTATAGAACGGTGCCATAAACTCATCCATCTGCACATACGAGATCATCGATCCGTGATTGTACGACATATCCTCGGCAAAAGTGATAAAATCCGGTACGAAATACTGACACACCTCAGCCAATGCCGCCAGGTTATACTCCGCCAAATCGGCATTGATGCGCTTCATCAGGTCAGGATAGTCGTAGAAGGCATACAAGTGGCCCTCAATGCCGAACAGTCTGCGCGGATACCAGAACGGTCCCTCAAAAGTGAGCCAGAGTATCGCATGCCCTTGCTCTTGTTCGGCTCGCCACTTCCGCAGTACGTCGGCATTGAGCTGAGGCAAACGGTACAGAGTGGGCAAGATCCTTTCGTAGTCGTCCTCATCTTGAATAATGGGCCCGCCGTGGCCTTTTGGCGCCGGGGTCTGCTTACTCCAAGGCCGGAGCCACAACTGGCGCATGCGATCCAGGCCGAAGTACTCTTGCAGATCCGCATCGTCCGGTACTCCCTGTTCAATCCAATTCTCACGCGTCAGCTTCCACCAACTCGCCCATTCAACGATGGGAAAGCCCTGGCTCACGTCACCATGGATCATCACGGCCTGAAAGCGTTCTCTGGCAGTGTACAAACGGTATTCACCCCTTTGTCCCCAGTGAAAGGCGGTATGAAGAGCGAGCCCGGCCCCGGATTCCGCCGGAGAGAGACTACCTAAACCTGAGGTTTCATCTTGTTTTGGGATTTGATGCCGATCGCCTCACTACCGCAACCACTGATGCCGGGTACCGCCTTCCTACCAGGCTCACTGCCCCCATTTACAGTTCGTCTGCAGCTGGATCACTCACAACGATAACACGCAAGCACTGCATGGTCGGAACCACAGGTGCGGTGCCTGTACCCGGCAATCTGCACAGCCCGTCGGATGCTTCTTTCGCCACCTGTACCTCATAGCCCAATCCCCGCCAAGTCGCTGTACGTTGAATGAAACGCAAGTGCGAAACGGTACAACCTCCGTAGCCGCCCGGTGACATACCGGGCGTCAGTCTTCGGCCGCATGGAATCGTCGGTGGAGAGCCCCATCCGCCTGAGCGATCCACGGTCTTCAGCTGCTCGACAACACCGAACCACCCCAGCGACTGGGGCGCCAACAACGCATCCGTCAACGTCTGCCAATCAGCCAGGATCACCCGATCTGTAGGCAAGGTCACAACTCCCGCAGTGGTGGTCAGCCCGCCCAGCAACAGCAACTTTTCGCGCCCAGATCCCCCGCGGTAGACGACGCACCACATATCCCGTTCATCGCTGTCAATTGCACAGTCAACCGCTAGACCCCGTCGGCCGCCGCACTCAAGTCCGGGATCAGATGGGCATCATCCTGCGATCTCGTTCGTCAACGCACATCGGGCATGCCCGCTGTGTTCCACGTGAAACACAAGCGCTGCTTTGTGCGTACTACCGGCGATATCAGTACTTGTGACGGCCAACCGGGACTTCCCGGACGACTGAACCATGATGCCGCTGAACCCCATTGTAGACAGACTCTCGGGCGGTAACGCCCTTTACGAGACCTAATGCAAATTCTTGTCGGTCAATTCGCACAATTGACATCGATCGCAGGTTTCGGCTTTGAGACGACCGACAAGATAGGTCGATGACCCATAAAGCCAGACACTTAGAACGGACGTTTAACGCTCAGTGCTCCAAGTGAGCATCAGTCTAATCGGACTCTTTCCCGGAAGAACCCACGAACAAAGAACGCAGACGACGCAGAAAACCGCGGGCGCCGCCGTCCTTTTCGAGCTGTGGGCGTGCCTGCTCAATACCCAGCATACGACGCGCGATATTCCGCAAATCTTGTGAGGCTCGCGCCTGCGGATACTCCAGGATCATCGGCACTTGCTCGCGAATGGCGCGACCCACGTGTTCATCTTCACTGATGTAGCCCAAACCCTGAAGCTCATACTGCAAGAAGCGCTTGGCGGCAAAGACCATCTTGTCGGTGACATCCTGACCCTCTCGCGGAGCCTGTACCCGGTTTACCAACAGCTTTATCGGCAATACACAGCCCGCGCGGGCCAAAACCTTGACTAATGCATAAGCATCGGTTATGGCCGGAGGCTCCGGTGTAGTGATCAAAACCGCTTCATCGGCCGCAGCTATGAAGTTGGTCACACTTCTGGAGAGTCCGCTGGCGGTATCTATGATAATTAGATCGGTATAGCGCTCCAAGACCTGGAACTGGGCAATCAGATGGGCGAAACTCTCCTCTTTGAGCTCGGTCAACTCCTGAAGTCCTGAACCCCCGGGCAATACTATGATGCCCCGTGGCCCTTCTACCAGGACCTCAAGGATGTGACGCCGTCCGCCGATGACATCGGTCAATGTATACTGAGGGCCCAGGTTTAGCATAACGTCAACATTGGCCGTACCCAGATCTCCGTCTATAATGCAGACTCGCTTGCCCAGTTCTGCAAGGGCGATGGCGAGATTAACGACCGTGGTGGTCTTACCTACACCGCCCTTCCCGCTGGTGATCGCCCAAACGGGCACCTGCAGCTGCCTAGCCGTGATCTTAGGAGCACTCTCCTCTGGTTCCAAGACAAGATAACGCTCCGCGCCCGTACGGCGGGCGCGAACGCGAACCTGGAACCTCTGCTCTCCCTCGGCGGTGAGAGCCTCCAACAACACGGCCGTGCCAACCGGAAGCAAGACCAACTTGCCTTCTTCAATAGGTACAGCCACTCGCATCCCCGCTTCTTCGTGATCCAGCACCTTGCTTTCATAGGGGCCACGGTAGATCGGCGACTCCGGACGAAGAAGCACCGTCTGCCCCGGTTGAAGACGGCGCAGCTCACTCGGCCCATTTGCTTGCACGATGACCATGCCCTCCATTCCCATCAAAGCGCGTCGGCGCGGGCCAAGCTCGCTTAGCGTCGATCGAGCACCATGGATAGTGCGACCCCGCCGTAACGCGCCTGCAAATCTGGCACTCCGGTGCCGGATGCTCAGCGGTACCATCACTCTTCAGAAGCTTAACGTTGTGTGGTGTGAACAGGGGTGTTGTCGCACACCCCTGCCCTCTCCTTTGCATTCCTCAAGATCCTACGCACCCTACGGCGATAGTGGTCCCCTGGCCAACGCTATCCGATGGCAAATATGTGAGCGACAATAGCTGTTGCTTTGATCCGTGCCGTCTAGTCGCTCACTGCAGAGTTCGAAGACCGGGAGAGCATCCCCGAATTCCTGGCGATCCATCTGTAACGTGGCCCTCTAAAAAGTCAGGTAGGTTGAGCTCGCGACTGTCGCCGCACATGATTGACCCCTCGCAGACCATGGAGCCTGAGACGCTCAATCAAGTCAGGTGCTGAACCCCCATGATCAGCTCATAGATTCGGGTGATGTCGTCTTCACTGTAAAACTCGATCTCAATCTGTCCTCGGCCTTCCCGATGTACAATGCGAACCCGTGTGGCCAGTTTTTGCTGCAGCTCTTCTACGAGATCCCCCAACTCAGGATCAAGCTCAGACTCGCTCTTGCTCGCCTTTTTCGATGGTTTTCGCTGTTTTTGCGAGCGCTTCCGCACCATCTCTTCCACGGCCCGCACGGAAAGCTCCTCACTGATGACGCGGTCCGCTATCTCTCGTCGATCCTCATCATCGGGGATCCCCAACAAGGCTCGAGCGTGCCCGGCGCTGAGTCTTCCCTGGCGGACTTGATCTTGCAGACCGGCATCCAATTCGAGAAGCCGCAACCGATTGGCCACTGTCGAACGCTTCTTTCCAACACGTTCAGCTATCTCTTCCTGGGTAAGGCCGAATTCCTCAGCCAGACGACTGAAAGCCTCCGCCTCCTCCATGGGGTTGAGATCCTGGCGCTGAAGATTCTCTACCAACGCCATCTCCAGAACCTCACGATCGTCAAGATCGCGAACGATAGCGGGAACAACCGTGAGGCCGGCCAACTGGGCCGCCCTCCACCGACGCTCCCCCACCACCAACTCATAGTCTTTGCCCTTGGGTCGTACGATCACGGGTTCCAGTATGCCGTGCTCCCGCATGGAGGCTGCCAGCTCTTCGAGTTGTTCCGGGCTAAAACGACGTCGTGGTTGGGCGGAATTGGGCGATATTCGCGTCACCGCAATCTCACGAAAGGCAGCCCGGGTACTGTCATCCTGCGCCGCCTGCGGGATGATGGCTGCCAGACCTCGCCCGAGTGCTTTACGCTCATTCATCCGCCTAACACCTCCGCCGCCAGCTCTTGATAGGCTTGAGCCCCCCGACATTTGTCATCGTACAAATTGATGGGCTGTCCATAGCTTGGGGCCTCGCTGAGCCGTACATTGCGGGGTATCACGGTGTCGAATACCCGCACCCGTCCGTCGAAAAAGCCACGCACATCATCCGCCACCTGTTGCGATAAATTCGTACGACCGTCGAACATAGTCAACACCACGCCTTCGATCTCAAGACCCGCATTGACATGGGTCCGTACCATGCCAATGGTCTGCATGAGTTGACCCAAGCCTTCCAAGGCGTAGTACTCACACTGAATGGGAATCAACACACTGTCTGCCGCTGCCAATCCGTTGAGAGTCAGCAAGCCCAGCGACGGAGGGCAGTCCACCAGCAGATAATCATAGAGATCGACAATCTCCCGCAGGCGCTCCCGCAGGCGAAACTCACGCGACATGGCACTGACCAACTCAATCTCAGCACCTGCAAGAGATATGGTTGCCGGTGCTATGAACAACCCTTCCACCTTGGTCGGCTGAATAATCTCCGACATCGCCACGCGCTCAATCAGTACATCGTACATCGAGGCCTCAAGATTTTCCTTCCTAACGCCAAGGCCGCTGGTAGCATTGCCCTGAGGATCGAGATCAATGACCAGCACCCGCTTGCCTGCCACACTCATGTACGCGCCCAGATTGACGGCGGTGGTACTCTTGCCGACCCCGCCTTTTTGATTGACGATGGCGATAGTCCTGCCCATGATCCGACTCCTGACCCCTTTTTGGCGATACCACCAATGCATTCCAAGCAATCTTCGTGGTCTAAGACTTCCTTTCCTTCCCTGTCGTCATTGTGGCCAACCCGTCACCCGAGAGGGCGCTTATGCACAATTCCCGCCCGGCGAGGATAAGCAGACGGCGTAGCATGAAGCTTGTGATACCAAATCAGCGTCCTTCCCCCGCTGCCTCCCGGCAATTCAAGCTTTTTCACCGCCGCTTGATCCACGCCCAGCGTTTTGGCCGCTACGCAGGCCTCGGCCATCTCTTCCTCGACTTCAGGCCCTTTCATGGTAATTACCCCGCCCCCCACTTTGACCAAGGGAACGCAGTACTCCAACAGCACCGGCAGGCGTGAGACCGCCCGGGCCACCGCTATGTCAAAACTCTCTCTCGCCGCGGCATCCCGACCGAAATCTTCGGCCCTGACATGCACGCATCGCACTTGCGTCAGCCCCAATTCCGCCACGGCCTCATTGACGAAATCAACTCGTTTTCGCAAAGCCTCGATCAAGATCCAGCTGATGTCGGGACGCATAATGGCCAGCGGAATCCCGGGAAAGCCGGCCCCTGTCCCCACATCGACGGCACGACAGGATTCAGGCCAAAAGCCAACGTCAAGACAGGTGAAGGAATCGACAAAATGCTTAACGGCGATCTCTTCTGGCTCCACAAGGCTCGTCAGGTTCATTTCTTCGTTGCGTGTGATCAACAGCCGGGCAAAGCGCGCACACTGCTCCAATTGCCGTGCAGATAGGTGTATCGACATCGCCTCGCTCGCTTGAACCAAAGACTCCATGAAGGCCGTCTGCACGTGAATCACTCCATCTCTCTTCGTCTCTGCCTTCGTCGGCCTTCCAAATGGATCAACAACACCGCAATGTCGGCGGGTGAGACACCGGAGATGCGCGCCGCCTGCCCGAGGGTTTGAGGACGTACCCTGTCCAGCTTTTCACGCGCCTCCAAGGAGAGTCCGCCGATTTGTCCGTAGACAATATCTGCCGGAAGGTTTCTTTCTTCCATGCGTTTTTGCGCAGCCACCTGTCGCTCCTGTCGCTCAATATAGCCCGCATAGCGCAGGTCGTTTTCCACCACGCGCACAACCTCTTCGTCCATAGCTTGACGCTGCGGGTCCAATGCCGCCAGTTTATCATAGCTGAGTTCAGGACGCCGGAGTAGCTCCTTGAGGCTTGTCGTTTGGGTCAAGGGTGCCGAACCCAAGTCCCGCAAAAAGGCCGCTGTCTGTTCATCGGCCGGCACCTTAACCGCCTCCAATCGCGCCTTTTCCGCCTCGATCTGCCTTTGTTTACTTTCAAATCCGGCAAACCGTTCAGCGCCTATCAAACCGAGGGATTGACCCAGAGGCGTCAGTCGACGATCTGCGGTATCCTCTCTCAACAACAGTCTGTACTCCGCGCGAGAAGTCATCATGCGATAGGGTTCGCCTGTCCCCTTAGAAACCAGATCATCGATCAACACTCCGATATACGCTTGCGAACGATCAAGGACCACGGGCGCCTGCCCCCGGATACAACGCACGGCATTGATGCCTGCCATAAGCCCCTGAGCCGCGGCCTCTTCATATCCCGTGGTACCGTTGATCTGTCCCGCCGCAAAAAGCCCTTTTAGCTTCTTCAACTGCAAAGACCTCTCCAGCTCGAGGGGATCAAGACAGTCATACTCGATGGCATATCCGAAACGGGTGAATTCGGCCTTCTCCAGTCCGGCAACGGTGCGTACGAATTGGATCTGAATCTCCTCGGGAAGACTGGTCGACAACCCGGCCAGGTACATCTCATGCGTGTGCACTCCCTCCGGTTCAATGAAGACCAGATGCCTGTCCTTGTCGGGAAACATGACCAGTTTGGCTTCAATGGAGGGACAATAGCGAGGTCCGGGCCCCTGAATGGCACCGCCGTACATGGCGGAGTCATGTAAATGCTTTTTGACGATGGCGTGAGTGCGAGCATTGGTGTATGTTATCCAGCACGGAAGCGGTGGGCGTTCATATCGTCCTGTCTCAAAAGAAAACCCGTATCCCGGGTACTCGCCCTCCAATAGAGTCAGACGCGACGTATCCAATGAACGGGCGTGAACGCGCGGTGAGGTCCCCGTCTTGAAGCGCATCATGCGCAAACCGAGCCGGCGCAGCGTCTTTCCCAGCTCGCTTGCCTCTCGCTGTCCACGAGGTCCTGCCGGAAAACTCTGATGCCCCACATGAACACGACTGGCAAGATAGGGCCCCATGCACAAGATGACCGCTTCGGCCCCGTAGCGTCGTCCCAACTGAGTGGCCACTCCCCGCACGCGACCGTCCTCAACCAACAAGTCCGCCACACTGGCTTCCACGAGACGCAGGCGGGACTGATTGGAAAGCGTCTGAAGCATTCGCATATGATACAGACTGCGATCTACCTGCGCCCGCAAGCTCTGTACTGCCGGCCCTTTGCTCGTATTCAATAACCGTACCTGAAGAGCCGTAGCATCAATGCAGCGAGCCATCTCTCCGCCCAGGGCATCGATCTCTCTGACCAGATGACCTTTACCGGGTCCGCCTACTGAAGGGTTGCATGGCATCTGCGCCACGTTCTCAAGACTGATACTGAATACAACGACCTCCATCCCTAAGCGTGCGGCGGCCAATGCCGCCTCGCAGCCCGCGTGACCCGCTCCGACGACAATCACATCACACTTCTCATCAAAGGTCATCGCCCCTGCTTCACCACCATTCACAGAGTCACACTCACTTCCCCACGCAAAACCGACTGAAAATCTCGTTGATCACCTCATCAGGCGTGGTCTCGCCCGTGAGCTCTCCCAGATGCCACAAAGCCTGCTCTATATCGACAGCCAGGCAGTCTGCCGTGATGCCCTCCTCGGCCCCCGAGACAACGCTCCTCAAAGCCTGAGCCGTGGCCCGTAGGGCACCAACTTGCCGCGGACGCGTGAGCAGCGATTCCTTAGGCTCGCCGACCTGTGCCGCCTCTACCATGGCTCTTTCCAGAGCATCCAGACCGCTGCCGGTAACGGCACTGACTGATACCACGCGCCAACCGCCGAACGCCTCCAAGTCAATGCGTTGCGGCAAATCGTTCTTGTTCAACACCACAATGCTCTTGTGTCTCTCCAAAAGACGGAGCACTTCCCGATCTTGGTCACCCAGCGCTTCGGAGCCGTCAAAGACACCCAACAGAAGATCCGCCTCGGCGACCCTTTGCACGGTGCGCCGAATCCCTTCTCTTTCCACGGGATCCGGACTATCGCTGATTCCGGCGGTGTCACTCAGGCGAAAAGCCACACCGGCAATCTCGCAGCTCTCTTCGATGACGTCTCTGGTGGTTCCCGCCACCGGGGTCACAATGGCTCGAGGGGTGCGTAACAAAGCGTTCATCAGACTGGACTTGCCGACGTTGGCTCGTCCTACGAGAGCAGTATCGATACCTTCCCGCACTCGCATTCCCAGTTGAGCCTCACCCAGCAGTCGATCGATCTCTTGAAGAATGCCCCTCAAGCTCTGGCTCCACTCCTGTGATGTGAGCTCGGCTACCTCATCGGGATAGTCGATAGAGGCGTGTACATGGGCCAAGAAACCGATCAGGGTCTGTCGCATCGACTCAATGCTCTCAGACAGAGCACCTTCCACCTGCCGGGCGGCCAACTTCCGTGCCCTTTCGGAACGCGCATACAAAAGGTCGGATACGCCCTCCACCTGCACCAGATCCAACTTGCCGTTTACGAACGCCCGTTTGGTAAACTCCCCGGGATCCGCCGACCGAGCCCCTGAGCCAATCACTGCGGTCAATACCGCCCGCAGGACTACGGGGCTGCCGTGGCAGTGGAATTCAACGATGTCTTCTCCCGTGTAGCTGCGGGGAGCACGCATCACGACCACCAGCGCCTGATCAAGAATGCCTCCCTCCGGATCTACGATGGTCCCATAGAGCATACGATGTGACTCTGCCTCTTTCAGACTCAACCCGCTCCGGCTGCGAAAGAGGCGGTCCGCAATGTCGACAGCCTCGGGACCACTCAGGCGCACTACCCCTACCGCTGCCACTCCGACACCAGTGGCAATCGCTGCGATGGTATCCGCCAACATCCGCCTCACGTCCCTCTATGTTAAAAGACCCCGGATCGCGGGGTCTTTTTGTCATTCCTCATCTCTCGTACACTACGAACGCCGCTTAGGCACAATGACTACCCGGCGGTGGTATGGGTCGTCACCTTCACTGTGTGTTTCAACTTCATCATCATCGGCGAGTGCCATGTGGATAATTCGCCTCTCCATAGCGTTCATGGGCTCGAGCACTCTGCGGCGACGCTGTTTTTTCGCTCGCTCAGCCATTCGCAGGGCCAATTCCTGCAAGGTCTTCTCGCGACGTTCGCGGTACCCGGCCGCATCTAAAACGAAACGCAACCACTCGCCTTCAACCCGTCCGTTGGCGACTGTACTGACCAGGCTTTGCAGGGCATCCAGCATCTGCCCCCGACGACCTATGATCAAGCCCAGATTATCACCGCTGAACTCAATGAGCACGGTGTCTTCAGAAATCAAGGAGAATTCCATTGAGGCCGGACAGGCGATCAGATCCAGTAACCCTTTCAAAAAGCCCAGGCCCGCATCGATCTTTTGTTGGCGCACGTCCGTCACGTCTACCGCATCCACGTCCGTTACATCGGTGTCCGTTGCGTCTCTGACATCTACTACGGTCACCCGGACACGGGGTTGCTTGCCGCCAATGAGTCCCAAAAAACCCCTGCTGCCTTCCTCAAGTATTTCAACTTCCACTTGATCGCGATTTACACCGAGTTCTTCTATGGCCGCCTCAACCGCCTCGTCGACGGTTCGACCGCCTTTTTCCACCCACTTCATTTGGCGTCGCTTCCTCCTTGTTTCAGGCCGGGGTGCCGCGAAATCCACGCCTGTTGAGCGATTGTCAACACATTACTGACTATCCAATAAAGCACCAAGCCCGCTGGGAACGACAAGCTTATCCAGGTGATGAATATGGGCATAAACACCATCATGCTTTTTTGAGACGGGTCCGTGGCCGCTGTCGACATCTGCAGATAAGTAGTCAGACCCGACAGAATCGGCAATATATACAGAGGATCCTTCACCGCCAGATCCCAAAACAAGAAGGCCGACTCAAACGGACGCGTAAAAGCCTCTGGAGCAATGCCGCTGGGAAAATCACGTAACACACCAAACAAAGCCCATAAAAACGGTAGCTGAATCAAAAGCGGAAGACACCCGGAAAGAGGATTGACTCCGTGCTCCTTATAAAGCTCCATCATCCGGCGCTGGTATTCGTCCGGTTTGTCCTTGTATTTTTCTTCAAGCGCCTTCATTTTGGGCTGCAGTTCCTTCATCGCCGCCACGGAACGTGTTTGGCTGAGGGTGAGTGGAAGCAACACCAAGCGGATCAGCACCGTGAGAGTGATTATGGCAATGCCGTGATTGCCGGTTAGGTTGTAGAGCATGACCAGCGTCTGCCTCAAGACACTACCTATTGAGCCCATTACCGCCAAACAACCCGCCTCCTATTCCTGAGTTCCGCTATGAGAACTGACAGGGTCATACCCACCGGGGTGCCACGGGTGGCAGCGCAATATTCTCCGCAGAGCCATGCAGAATCCCTGGCGAGCACCATGCTTTCGTATAGCCTCCGCGGCATACGCGGAGCATGTAGGGTAGTATCTGCATGATCGCGGCAAAAAAGGTGAAACTGCCTTCTGATACCAAGCGATCAACATAAGCAATAAGCGATTTACCATGGCGCTACCCCTCGCGCACCGCTGTCACCGGTGGCGGCGATCATCCGTACCGTTCGTTATCAATACATCGACTCGAATCAAAGCTTTCTCCACGTCCACTGCAAGCTCTTTGTAGTCAGCGTCACTGACTCCCGTGCGCGCGGTGATCACCACATCGTAGCCACTGATTAGTCTGCCACTGAGACTACGCGCTATTTCACGCAAACGACGCTTGACGCGATTGCGTTTCACGGCCTTACCGATTCTCTTGCTGACCGAAAAACCAACGCGGGTCTCGTCACCGCCGGTTGGTCGGGCGTGTACCACCGTATACCGACTTCTCGCCACTCGACCATGCCTATAGCATTTCGCAAAGTCCTGTGGCCTTCGCAGTCGTTGCATAGACACCCCATGTCCCCCAAAACCGGGCAAGGCCCGCACCACTTGGCGCTGGCCCCGACACACAACGTCCATCCGAGTTCACAAGCAATTACAGAGTCACGCTGACGCGCTTGCGTCCCTTGGCCCGCCGGCGTGCCAGTACGGCACGACCCCCGGGTGTACTCATTCTCTGGCGAAACCCGTGTCGGCGCAATCTTCTTCGTCTGCTAGGTTGATACGTGCGCTTCACTCGATCGACCCCCT
>JBMNSS010000068.1:0-13510 GCA_050945315.1 Limnochordia bacterium
ACCTTTCTCAAGTTGTTGTCCACTGTGCGCCCTTCCACGACCAGCTCCACGGGAAGCCCCTTGTATTCGGTGGCGATGCACACATCTGCCGGTGTGAGCGGTTGAAGCTGCGACTTCTTCAGTACGGACAAAGAGCCATTGGGCTCCAGCAGGGCGAACTCGACGTCTGAGAGGCGGAAGACGGCCATCTGACGCAGTTGCATTCGCAGATCGTCCACATGGAAGTTGAGCTGGCGCAGATTCTCCTTCAGGATGCGCCCGTTTTGGATGATCACGGTGGGTTCGCCGTCGATGATCCTTCGCAGCGGGCGACTGTATCTTGTGACCAGGCCCAAGACGATAACCCATAGACTCCATGTGAGCAGTCCTACCAAAGCGGGCATGGTCTCGACGCTCAAATCGACACTTATGCTGGCGGCGATGCTGCCGATCGTGATGCCGGCGGCATATTCAAAGAAGGTGAGGTGTGCGATCAGCTTTTTTCCCATGGCTCGAGTCATGATCAAAAGCGACAAAAAGGACAACGAACTGCGCAAGATGACGATGATCCCCTGCGGCACCGGGCATCCCCTTTCTTCCGAGAAAACACGCCACAGCATTTCATAGCCTGTCCAGGCTCGGCGGGATCCATGAGGAGACGAGGAAAGGGGCCGCTCCGAAGTGTGTTAGCGGAACAGCCCCTTTCGTGCCGCACAAATAAGACCGCCTTTGCAGGCCGTGTTATACGGAGAAGCAGTACTCGCCGGAACCTACGGCATAGACGCAGCATCCGTCTACGGCGCGCAGGAAGCGGACCCCGTCAGCTTCCGCGGCGGGGCGGTCGCTCTCCAGCACGCCGTCGGGGTCTGTGCTTGGGATGGAGACCGTAGCCGTGGTATTGACCGGGATCCGAACACGGAGTGTGAAGCCGTCGTCATCTTTTTGCCAGGACGAGACAATGGTGCCATACATCGAGTGGTGTTCGGCTGACACCCACTCCAGATCGCCCACGGGTTGCGGTCGAATGATCATGTGCTTGAAGCCCGGGGATTCAGGATCCGGATTGATTCCGGCCAGAGCTTTGTAAAACCAGGCGCCGATATCCCCGAACATGATGTGGTTTCGTGAGTTGATGCCATCCCAGGACTCCCACAGTGTAGTGGCCCCTTGGGCCAGCCAATGCCCCCATCCCGGATAGGTCGTTTGAGTGGCGATGCGATAGGCGACATCGCTCCGACCGTGTTCGGTGAGGGTGTTCATTACGTACTTGGTGCCTAAGATGCCGCAGTCGATATGGCCGTCTTGCTCATCTATGGAAGCCAGCAGTTGCTCCAGTACCTTGTCTTTTTCATCCGGCTCGACCAGTCCTTGGTAGAGGGCACAAGCCATGGATGTCTGCGCTTCTCCCGTATATCGGCCCGTTTTGCGATCGTAGAAGTGAGTGTTGAAGGCTGTCTTGATCTCTTCCGCCAACTTGCCGTAGGTTACTGCGTCGGCACGATGCCCCAAAAGAGCGGCCGCCTTTGAAAGAAGCAGCGCATCCACGTAATAATAGGCGGTTGAGGTGACACTGGTCGGTGTCTTGTGACCCGACGAAGGCCGACCGGGAGGACACCAATCGCCGAGGCCAAAATGCAGGATACGGTCGGTGGCCATGGTGGCCATGAAATCGACATAACGTTTCATGCTGTTGTAGTGTTGCTCCAGCACGCGTTGGTCGCCGCAGTACAGATAGAGATACCAAGGGATGAGGGTATAGGCGCTGTCCCAGGCCGGGCCGCTGCCCCAGTTGTAGCCTTTTCCGGCCGTGGGGATATAACCGGGGAGCTGTCCGCTGGGCCGTTGCTCATCGGCAAAATCGTTCATCCACTTGGCATAGGCCGGGGCGGCCCGGAAGTTGAACAGGCCCGTCTCAGCCGCTATGTGTGCATCGCCGGTCCAACCGTTCTTTTCCCGATGGGGACAATCCGTAGGAATGCCGACGAAGTTGCTGCGATACGAACGCAGCGTACATTCCTGAATCCGGTTGAGCAGATCATTGGAGCATGAAAAGCGCCCTGCGGGCTCAAAATCGGTATGAACAAAACGGCCGCGCAGAGAATCGAGATCCGGCCGGCCGGGGAATCCGGTTACCTCTACATAGCGAAAACCGTGATAGGCAAACCGCGGCTCCCACACCTCGACTCCTTCGCCCTTGAGCGTGTAGATGTCCGTCTGGAAGCGCTCGGCTTTGATGTGAGCCTTGATGTTTGTTTGATCAATATGCCCGCCGTCGCTAAGCAGTTCTGAGTAGCGCAAAATGATCCGGGTTCCTTCCGGTCCTGTAACGCGCAATCGGACCCAACCCGAGAAGCTTTGGCCCATGTCGTAGACGAAGACACCAGGAGCCACTTCGTTGACGGCGATCGGAACAACATCCTCGGTCACCTTAATGGGCGGCACCATCTGAGAAACCAGTCTGCCGCCGGGCCCGGCCACCAAGCGTGTCGAGTGCCACTGCGTGTCGTCAAACTCCGGAGTGTTCCATCCGGGAATCTCTTCACGGGCATCATAGACCTCTCCGCTGCGCAGCTGGTCAAACATAATGGGACCGGGATGTGCTTTCCACGATGGGTCCGTCACAATGGTGGTTTCGCTGCCGTCACTAAAGCGAATGTACAACTGCAGGATCAGTTTGGGATAGTCGCGCCAAGGAGCCGCTTCGAACCCCCAGGTATCAGGCACATGCTGGTTGTAGTAGCCGTTGCCTAAGATGACCCCGATAGCGTTGACTCCCTCTCTCAGCTCAGCTGTCACGTCATGGGTTGTGTACAAAGCTCGGCGATCATAGCGGGTAAAGGTCGGATCCAGGCGCCGATCACCGATGGGCGTTCCGTTGACATAAAGATCGTAGTAGCCGAGGCCGCATATGTAGACTCGCGCCGATTCTATATCCGGTTGAATAGAAAACGCTTTTCTAAGCAAGGGCGCCCGACAGACACCCTCGACCGAGCGGGGCGGAAACTGCGGAGCTCCGATCCACTGAGCCGCCCAGTCGTCTTCGTCAAGCAGTCCCATCTCCCAGTGGGCGACATCGCTGTAGGAACCGACCCGACCTTCCTGATCCCAGACGCGGACCTTCCAGTAGCATCGCTGACGGGAATGCAGCGGCTGACCCGCGTATTCCACATGAACGCTCTGCTCGGAACAGACGCGGCCGGAATCCCATAGATCCGCCTTGTCTTGCGCCAAGAGATTCGGATTGCCGGCCACAAGCACCTGGTAGGCACTCTGTCGCTGGGATCGTTGATCAGAGTGCAGCTTCCAGCTGAGTCGGGGTGTCATTGTATCGACACCTAAGGGATTCTTGAAGTATTCACAGCGCAGATCATTCGGTGTGAGGCTCATGGCGGTCGAGATACCTCCTCTGTTGCGCAGTGCCCGCGCGTTCGGGCACTGCGCGAAAAACGAACTTGTGCAGCTCACGGAGTGAAAGAGTGCAGCATCTCATCGAGCGCACGCTGAGCGCGCTCTTGCGCTCGCTGCAAAGCGGCCGGCGGCTGGATTCTTCCCGCCAGCACATCCTTCATGACAATGTCCAGTTCCTCGAAGAAATCAATAATGGCCGGCATGGGCGGTCTGATGTTTCGGGCCGTTTGGGCGATTTCCAGATAGACGGCCATGGCCCGATCCTGAGCAAAATCCCTGAAAATATGTGAGCGCAGGTACGCCGGGATCCAGCCCGACGAACGGGCGTAAGTGGTGGTGCCTTCGATTGAGGCCGTGAAGTAGTGCACAAAATCCCAGGCTTCGTCAGGGTGTCGGGTGGTGGGCAGAATACCGATCGCCCAACCGCCGAGCCATTCGGCATTCGAAATACCTACACCTTCTTTGTACGGCATGCGCCCGATTCCCAAAGGAATGTCAGGAAAGCTCGTGAGCCATGAGCGATAATTCTGTGAGACGGCAGGACGCATGGCCAGTCTGTTATTGGGAAAACCGCCGGCGGCGAATCCGCTGAAGCGCTGATGATAGCCGCGTATCCATTCGAGGCTTTCGATGATCCGCGGATCCGCTGCGGTCACTTGCCGCGCTTTGGCATCGTAGAACTCTCCGCCGAAGGCCCAGCCCCAGGTGAACAGAGTGTTGGAGTTGCCGTAGCAATCCCACGGCGCGCCTCCGAGCTGAGTGACCACGCCGCCGGAGTCCGCGCGGGTCAGTTTTCGGAAGTACTCCTCGTACTCGGCGATCGTGGTCGGGCCGCGCTCGGTATCCAGGCCGGCTTCGGCAAATATCAGCTTATTCCAGATCAGGGCGAAATTGGGATCGACTTGGATGGTCATGGCATAGGTCTTGCCGTCCCACTGGGTTTGCCGCCAGGCAGGAGGGATGAAATCACTCGGTTGAAGCTGTGAACGACGGATATAATCATCCAGCGGCAGGAGAAGTCCCTGCAGCGCATACTGTGATACGTTTTGACCTGCCACGTAGGCCACATCCGGAGGAATGCCTCCAGCGACCATGGTCATCAACTTGACTGAGTGGGGATGGGTGAGCTGATCGCTCATGGAGGCTTCCCAGACAAACTCGATCTTCACATCGGGATGCTCTTTTTCGAAGGCTTCGGCAAGAGCCAAGAGATCGGGATCACCGGGGGCATGGCGGGTGGCAACCACCAGTTTGGTCTCAGCAGCCTGGATGCATGAAGGCATCGACAGTAGAATGGCCATGCAGACCCCGAGGATGATGTGTGTCGTCTTTTTCACATACATACCTGAACCTCCTTAAGAAGATTTAGAAAACAGAACGTGGGACTGGGTTATAGCAATTGATTAACAACATTGTAGGTCATTTTGCTGAAAAGGTAAACAACGGTCCGAGCCTGTCTCACCGGCCCTGTCATTTTGACGGGTGATGTTCTAGGATAAGGTAAAGCTGATGCGGTGTATGTCAAGGAAGCTTACGGAGGTGTGGCCATGCTTAGCTACCGCAAAGAACTGTGGTTTGAAGTCGGACGGCGAAGACAGTTGATCAACATCACGGGCCGGGTGGAAGAATGCGTGCGCGAGAGCGGCATTCAAGAGGGCCTTTGCCTGTGCAATGCCATGCATATTACAGCGAGCGTCTTTATCAATGATGACGAATCCGGTCTTCATCAGGATCTTGAGGAATGGCTTGAGAAACTGGCACCTGAGAAGCCTCATTCACAGTATCGGCACAACGTGTATGAAGATAACGCGGACGCTCACCTCAAGCGGACCATCATGGGGCGCGAGGTGGTGGTCGCCGTTACCGACGGGAAGCTAGATCTGGGGCCCTGGGAACAGATCTTTTACGGAGAGTTTGACGGCAAACGGCCAAAACGCGTGCTTGTCAAGATCATCGGAGAATAATGAACATAGGGAAGGGGCGGGTCCTGGCAAGACCCGCCCCTTCAGATCTAATGGCGGGAGCATCACTTCAAGGGAGTGTAACGAAGTGGGTCTGCGGAAGAGGGGTGCCTTTTTGGTCCATGAATAGTACGGTAAAGACTTCCTCAGGCAGTCGTGAGCGCGAAAAGACTTGCACGTCCATCTCTTGCGGTTGACGCTTCATCACGGTCTTGTTGGTGCTCTGTGAGCGTCTGCCCACCGTGACTCGGATGTGCCGTCCTTCGATCCCTACATTGTGAATGCCCACTGCGTAGCCGTTTTGAACGCTGTTGCCCAGATAGGCTATCACCGCGACTTCTTTCTTGAAGTTCACTTTGCTGAAGGCATCTTTGCTCAGTTCCTTTGGAAGCAACTCTGCTAAACGGTTTGCTTCAGCGCGCGAGGTGACAAGGGCGTACAGCGCTCCCGGCAGCTCTTTGTCGTGTGTCCACCGCCAACGCAACGCTTGGTGGATCCAGGGGGATCTCCGGCCACGTTTGCCCGGGAGAGAAGAGCGTTGTTTTGATCGACGAAACGCACCTCATAGTCTCCTTCGGGTAGATCGGCCAAAGGAAGGCTCTTAACCGACAGAGGATGGGTGATGGCCAGGGTAGTGATCTCATCAGGCCCCGGAGCCCGTCGACTTATATTCACCCACACCTGACTGTCCGAGATCTGTACGCTGTGTATGTCTACCGCATATCCTCCCCGGGGCGCTTCTCCGAGATAGGCCACGATGGCCGCTTGACGTTCAAAATCAATGTCTTTGAAGACCTGGGCTCGAAGGTGCTGGGGCAATCGATGCAGAACCTTCTGCGCCTGTTCAGCACTGGTGACGAGTTCATAAACTGAACCGGAAACATCGGGCTGAGCCGTCCAGACCCACTTCAGGAATGTGTCATTTCCCATATGAATGATCAGGTTTGCAGCCGTTGCCTGTGTGACCAGGAACAACGCCATAGCCGCCGTGAGCATGACGGCGTGACCCCTAATGGACAGATGCATGGATGCAGCCTCCTTCCATGGTCAGTACATCACGAAAGCGGAGGCAGGGCAATGATCACAGTTTGTCGCAATTGGAAAGAAATAAACTCGAAGGCCGAGACTGCTCTATTCGAGGCAGTGTGAGCAGGGATAGCCGGACGCAAGACGAAGAGGGAGTTTATTGGAAAATAGAAAGAGGTGTAAGGATGGCGTCTGCTGTAAACGCAGGTAAAAAGAAGCTGGGCTTTTGTGTATGTTTGCTAGTACTGCTTTTGATATCAACGGGCGTAGCGAAGTCCGTCACGTTGCGTTGGGCAACGTGGGGTCCGCAAAAGGTCGATACCGAGCTGATTGAGGCTTTCGAGTCAGCTCATCCTGATATTAAGATTGAGTATATCTTTTCTTCCGGAACCGGCGAACACCACCCCAAGATGAAAGTACTGTCGGCGGCCGGACTGCCGCCGGATGTGTTTGCGGTCGACGGGGTCTATTTGGCTGAATTCGCCAGCACGGGACTCATTCAGCCTCTTGATCACTTGATCAACGCTGACCGTTCGTTCCGTTTGAGTGACTTCTTCCCCGCTTCCTTGCCGGACGTGCAATACAACGGGAAGACTTACGGACTGCCCTACATCTCCGCACCGATGTACATGATGTATAACGTGAATCATGTTCAGGAAGCGGGTCTGGTAAAACCGGACGTACATTGGGATTGGGCCACGTTTGTCAGTTACGGGCGTAAACTGATGCGCAGCGTGGATGGACGAGTGACCCGTTGGGCGAGCAGTCAGTTTTTGAACAGGACTGCCACGCACTTTGAACCATGGATCTGGTCCGCCGGCGGCGAGTTGTTCGATGAAGCCAAGAAGCGATTGCTTTTGACCGAACCGGAAGCCTTGGCCGCTCTGGACTGGCTGGCGGAACAGGAGCGGACGGGCGTGACCGGTGGCGGGAACTGGGCCAGACAGACGCTCTCCATGACTCGCATGTATCCGGGTGGCTTTCCTTCGGTCACCGGTACTCCGTGGGATTTTGAGTGGGACGTAACCCTTTTTCCCGCCGGTGCCGGCGGTCAGTATACCATCTGGAAGGGTAACGTGATGGGCATGGCCCCCCAAACGCCTCATCAAGAAGAGGCCTGGAAGCTGATCAAGTTCCTGTTGGCTCCCGGACAGCCGGGTTATTCGATTTACATAAAGAACAAGCGCTTCCCACCTCAAACGAGAGATCGCGATACCTGGGCTTTGTTCCATGTCCCGGGACAAGATCCCGTGAGCCTGTGGGATGTCACCTTGCTCATGGCTGCGGAGTACAGCCGTCCGTTGCCGCAACTGGTACAGTGGGAAGATATCATGAACGGGCACTTGGGACCGGCTCTGGTGCGCATCCAAAGCGGTGCCGTCTCTCCCAGGGTAGCGATGGAAGAGATCAAGCCGATCATAGAAAACCTGTTGGCCAACGAGCCGTAGGATTCTTTGGCTGACGATCCAAGAGGGCGAAACGTCCGCAGCGCGATCGCCCTCTTTTCTTCACGACTGTTCGGGCCGGACGTTCGGCTTTGAAATGCAGGAATCGGGCTGAATCTTGCCAAAACAGGAAGGCGAAAGGTGTCAGATTCAGTCTGCTCAAGCCCGGCGAAAGGTGGTTCATCCCATGAAGTTCAACAGGCGAGGTTCCCTCATGCGGTCCGGAAACGGTATGATCGGTGGCCCGCTGGCCTTTTTTCTCTTGCTTGGTCTGCTAATCCACGCGGGCGTGGCCGGGACAGAGGCATTCGAGCCGAAGCTCCTTTTCGCCGATGATTTCTCCTCAGCCACTGTGGGCAGGCCTCCCGCTGATTGGTCCGTAGGGGCCAATGAAGGACATCTGCTGGTAGTCGAAGATTTCGAAGCAGTGGGTGGAAAAGCCGTCCGTATTTCGGGAGATGTGAGGCGGGCCACCCAGATGGCTGTGCGCCTTGAGACGCGCGATCCGTTGATCATTGTGGAACACTCAGTGCGCTGGGTGAAGGGTTTTGGCCTCAATTACTGGCTCGGTTACTCTCTTGACGGCCATTACGACAAGCATAACGTGAATTGGTTTCCCGATCAAAACGGCAATCTGGCCTATCGATACACTGATGAAGGCAGGACAAAGACTGAGATCATTGGCCCCCTCAAAGCCGGCTGGAATCGCGTCCAGTTGATCGTCCATCTGGAGCTCAAAGAAGCGCATGTCATCTTGAATGGCACCGAACGGCGGGGCCCTCTGCCTCTGTGGAACGTAGTTGATGAGTGGAATGAAATCAGGCTCACCTTCTACGATACCGGTAGATGGGCGGAAAGAACGAATATCAGCGAGACTGAGTCTTACTATGACGATGTCAGGGTCAGCAGCGTGCCGGCTGAGCAGGCAGCAAGTTTCTATGAAAGCATTGTACGAAGTGATGCTGAGTCAGCGTACGAGGCCGCTGAGTACGGTCCGATATGGATCGAGTACGGAGACGTGGCCACGGTTCCGCCCGGATGGGGACACCAGGAGGCCAACAGGGCTTTGGCTGATCGGGTGGTTCGACAGATGCAGTCCGGGACGTACAACATCGACGTTCCCGTCAACTTATTGACTGTTCCGGACGGTATATTCAGCACTCAACTGATGGCGTTGGCTCAGGTTTACGCGGCCACCGGGGACAAAAGACTCAAGCAGGCCTTTCATCAAGGCCTGAATGTCTTGATCGAGGCCCAGTTTCCCAGCGGACTCTGGCCCACCGTCTTTCCGAATGATCGACATCAAGATCTGATCAAAGACAAGTTCGCCAAAGCATCGTGGGAATCGATTCCCGCCTTGTTCAGGGCGGTGATGGAGAGAAGACCTCCTTTTGACACTGATATAACCGAGGGCATCGATCCGGCTCTGCTGGCAAAGGCCATCGAGCGTATTCCAAAAAGGGAACTCATCCGGGAGTTCAGCATATCCGATTATGCAGGCCGGCTGCCGGGATGGTGGACGTCAGATGAGGCTATCCGCATCGGGGACAATCTTATCTCCTGGCAAATGGACAACGGCGGCTGGGAACGTGTGTATGGCATGGCAGCCATTCCCTTCTCGCCGGAAAAGGGACACGTCTGGCGCGGATCACCTTTCGGGGACGGTGTTGAACGCGGCGATTTTCTCAAAGGGCGCACCACGGAGCCGCTGCGTTTTTTGGCCCGATTGTACAATGAGACCGGCGAAACGAGATTTCGGGATGCTTTCTGCCGCGGTCTGGATTTCATCCTTAATGCTCAGTATCCCTCGGGTGGTTGGCCCCGCCACTATCCCATAGTGGGTGCGAGCCCCACCGCCGCCCCGTTCAACAACGCCGCAACGTTTTACAACGACGCCATGGTCATAACGCTGGAGTTTATCCAGGACGTATTGGCGGAGGAGTATCCCTTCGGCTTCGTCGACAGATCCTATATGCCGCGTCTGCAAGCGGCCTTCGACAAAGGCATCGAGTTCATCCTCAAAGCCCAAATAGAGGTGGACGGACGACTGACGGCCTGGGCGCAAAGGCACAACCCCATCACCTATGAACCCGTGGCAGGGCGGGCTTTTGAGCCGGTGGCCATAAACCCCTGGGTATCAGTGGGCATCGTGAAGCTTTTGCTGTCTTTGCCGGAACCTTCACCGGAAGTGAAGTACGCGGTGCTCAGCGCCGTGGAATACCTGGAAAGGGTTCGCCTGGAGGACGGTCGTTGGGCCATGTTCTATCAGTTAGGCACCAACCGTCCGATTTTTGCCGGAAGAGACGCAGTGATCCGCTACGATTTGTCTGAGATTGAACTGGAAAGGCAACTCGGGTATGCCTGGTATGGAACATGGCCGGAAGTACTCCTGGAAAGGGTGTATGCGGACGGTGTTTTCGAGGATTTTCTCGATAGCCTGCCTGATTATCCGGCGGTGAGGGTGAGACTGCCCCTCAAACCGGGCGGTCAGCAGGTGAGCGGAAGTCTGCCTCTTAATGTTGAGCTGCTTCCTGCGAGACAAGCGGCGCATGTGAGCCGTCTGGAAATCGACATAGACGGTCAGGTTGTCTATGCAGGATCCGGACTACCGGGGTCCGGTGAGCTGGCGGTAAACACCGAAGAGCTGGACGACGGATACCATCAACTGACCGTAGTGACGACGCATGAGACGCTTGGCATGTTCAGCCAAACATGGACATTCAACGTCGCCAATCGGTGGACTCTCGTGCAGAATATGGCCCCTCCGGTCACGGAAGGATGGTTCCCGATCGATTTCTTGCAGACGGCCGATCGTTCCGAAGGCTGGATCTACGATACGAGCGACAGCGACCTCTTCTTCAAAGATCCGCATCGTCTGCTGCGCCAAGCAACGACGACTGAGTATTTGATCTGGGAGACACCGCGTCTTCAAACGGTAAGCATCATCCTCTTTGTTCGCCCCGGCATCCGCATCGAAGAAGGGATTGAACTGGCGGTAGCCCAATCCCTTGGGGCGTGGATGCCGGTGAGTTGTGCCGCGGAGCTCGTCGAAGAAGGCGACCGGTGGCATAGCATGAAGATCACTCTTGATTTCACTCAAGCAACCGCTGATCAGCACTGGTTTCGTTTGACCTTGACCGATGCTTTGTCCCATGATGGCGCGCAAATCGGAGAAGTGGTACTTTCGGGTTTCAATCCGCGCTGAAGGAGTCTCTCAAGGATGCAGGATGATGCCTATGGCCGTGATCGCCAAAGACTTGTGAGCTTCCTGCAAAAAAGAGGCATCGTCGATCCCAAGGTGATCGAAGCGATGCAGACGGTGCCGCGGCATGAGTTTGTGCCCGAAGAATACCGCCATCTGTCCTACGAAGATCGTCCTTTGCCGATCGGTTACGGGCAAACCATCTCCCAACCTTCCGTCATCGGACTGATGACCCAGCTGCTCGAACTGAGCCGGAAGGATCGAGTTCTCGAGATCGGCACGGGTTCGGGCTATCAGACGGCGATCCTGGGGCTGCTGGCGGATCGAGTGTGCTCGTTGGAGATTGTCGAAGTGTTGAGTATGCGAGCCCGGGAGACCTTCGTCCGTATTGGCTACAAAAACATCGAGGCCAGGATCGGCGACGGTTATTGCGGTTGGTCTGAAGGAGGGCCGTTCGACGCCATCTGTGTAACTGCCGCACCAGACCATATTCCCCGGCCTCTCTTGGACCAGTTGAGGGAGGGCGGCCGACTGGTGATACCGGTGGGAAGGTCACCTGCGTCTCAAACGTTGTGGAGGGTGCTCAGGAAGGACAACGGCTTCACAAAAGAAAAACACGGAGCCGTTGCATTTGTACCTCTGGTATGTCCTCTGACCGAATGATCTTCGCGTCGCCTTGGCGTCGCACAGACTGAATGGAGGCAAGTTGAGAATGAAACGGCGAGTAACGTCGGTCGTCAAGGGTGCCATAGTCGCTATATCGTTGCTGTTATTGGCACTGAGCGGTGTCTCTGCTAAAGTGACTACTCTGCGTTGGGCAACATGGGGTCCACAGAAGATTGATACTGAACTTATTGAAGCCTTCGAAAGGGAAAATCCGGATATCAAGATCGAGTACATCTTTTCATCGGGGACGGGTGCGCATCACCCGAAGATGAAGGTCCTATCAGCCGGCGGGCTGGCCCCTGATGTGTTTGCTGTCGACGGCGTATTCTTGGCGGAGTTCGTCAATGCAGGCTTGGTGGCCCCGCTCGATGATCTGATTGCGCGAGATAACTCGTTTAGCTTGGCGGATTATTTCCCGGCGTCCCTACCGGATATTCAGTACAAAGGGCGGTTCTACGGCCTGCCTTATATCTCGGCCCCCAACTACATGGTCTACAACCTGACCCATATATACGAATCGGGCCTTCCTAAACCTGACGTGCACTGGGATCTTGCCACGTTTAACGAGTATGCCCGCAAACTAATACGCCGTACGGATGGACAGGTCACACGCTGGGCGAGCACCTCGCACTATTTGGGGCGCACGGCGGTACACTTCCAGCCCTGGTTGTGGTCAGGCGGAGGAGAACTCTTCGACCTGGAAAACAAGCGCTTCTTGCTGACCGAACCCGCGGCTGTGAACGTCTTGGACTGGCTTGCCGAACAGCGCGCCACCGACATAATGGGGTCGGGTTCTTTTGACAATCAAACGGCGTCGATCACCGCCATGTATCCGGCGGGCTTTCCTTCGGTGACGGGAAGGGAGTGGCCGTTTGAGTGGGATGTGACGATACATCCGCGAGGTGCCGGCGGACAGTACTCGATCTGGAAAGGCAATGTTATGACCATTGCTCCGGACTCGCCCATCAAAGAAGAAGCATGGAAGTTCATCAAATTCCTGCTGGTGCCCGGTGAAACCGGTTACTCGATCTATCTGAGCAACAAACGCTTCCCACCACAGACCCGGGATCGTAATGACTGGAACATGTTCCACAGGGCCGGATCGGATCCCGTCAGCTTGAGGGATGTCACCTTGCTTCTGGCCTCTGATCATAGCCGTGCTCTGCCCAAACTTGTGCAGTGGACAGCGATCATGCAGGATAATCTGGGTCAGGCGGTGGTCCGGATCCTGTCCGGGTCGGTCTCGGCCAAGGTGGCCATGGAGGAGATACGTCCGGCAGTGGAAAGACTACTGGCCGCGGAGCCCTGAGTATTCGCTTGTGTTCGATGAAGCTGATCGCCCGATCACACGAGCGGGCGATCAGCTTTTTTGATGTTGATTAGCGCCAACCTTGCATCTCGATGTAGCTAAGCTGAGGATAGGCCGCATTGTCTCCGGAGACGGTGACCCTTAGCTTGCCGTCTCCCAGGAAACGCGGTTCCTCGAGAAAGAGTTTGGCTTCAACATGTTCATCGTCGTACATGCTCCAGGACAGTCTTGCGGGCAGAGGTGTCCACTCTTCTGTTTCCGTTTGGAAATCAAATGTGATCCGTTCGGCCACCTGCTGCAGTTCACTTGCCCGAGCGTAAAAGGTCAGAGAGAAGTCGTAGAGTCCAGGGGCGTCATATATGAGATACTCTGTCGTAGGTGCGATTCGTTGCAGTCGATCAAGATCATCGAACATGTCAGAGGTGGCATACTGCCACCCATCCGATTTTTCCTCAGTGACTTCAAAGGTGAAGCTGCCGAACCACGAGTCTTTCAGGGGCGGGCGGAAGTCGTC
>JBMNSS010000069.1:0-13430 GCA_050945315.1 Limnochordia bacterium
CAATGATGGCCTGGCGGGAGTCGATGCCGCCGCCGGTATCACAGCGAATGGGAATCACATAGCAGTTGTAGGCCGTCAGATTCTGCTGTGTACCCAGCATGGCATTTATGCGCCCACCCGGACTGAAGCGGAAATCGTCGAGCAGCCAAAGGAACTCCCTTTTCAACTCAGCCTGTTTCTCGGCCGGCTCCACGGCGACAGCGCCCTGCGCCAGACGCTGCCACATATCTTCAGGGCGCAGCTCGAGCGGTTTGTCCACTTTCTTGCGGTCCTGAACAAAAAGCTCTCCTGAGCTCTTAAGCTCGATGGTTATCCTGTCTCCGTCCACAGACCGCACGATACCCACATCCTTTTGTGGGAAGCGGGGGTCTTCTTTAACCAGGACTACGACCGTATCACCCGGGTTTATCTGTTTGTGCGGGTCCTTCATGGCATACCGGTCGAGGAAGATGAGTTCGGAGATGCCGTCCAGAACTACTCCGTCGTCCTTAAGAGCATCCGGCGAAGACGCAGTCTGAGGTTGCGAATTAGGTAAAGATGAGGCCAATGGAAAAGTCCCCCTTCTATGAAAACTATGTGCACCGCCCGTATTTGCTATGCTTTGTCTTCGGGTTGGCTTTGTTGAATCAACTTCTCAAGTTCACTCATGAAGCGCTGGATATCCCCAAACTGCCGGTAGACGGAGGCGAAACGCACGTAGGCTACCTCATCGATTTCGCGCAGGCCTTGCATTACCAACTCGCCGATCCTTTGAGAGGAGACCTCTTGTTCCATACGGTTGCGCAAAGTCATCTCCACTTGATCGACAAGATTTTCGAGGGTGGCCAAAGCCACTGGTCGCTTTTCACATGCCGTGAGAAGACCGCGCAGCATTTTATCACGGTCGAATGCCTCACGTCTGCCGTCCTTTTTGATCACGACGAGTGGCAAAGACTCAATTCGTTCATAGGTAGTGAAACGACCGTCGCAGCTGGGGCAAGCTCTTCGACGCCTAATGACCCGGCCCTCGGATGTCGGACGCGAATCAAGGACGCGACTATCCGTCTCTCCGCAGTATGGACACCTCATAACGTCACCCGCTGACACAATATATAGTAGACAGAAAAGTACAAACGCTACATATGGAAAAGCAGAGGGTATACTTCTGCGCCGGGGGCCGCATACCTACTGGACTGCGGCAATAAAAATCTGATCCGGGTAAGCCTTTGCTCTCTGTCTTGGACAGACTACAGTAGCGAAAGAGGTGATCAAGGATGCAAAACATCGGCTCAGTAGATGCCCTGGTACGCATAGCTGCAGGTACTCTGGCCTTGGCCCGGGCAAACAACCCGGCTCGTCGGAGGACGTCGTGGACGCTGACCGCCTGGGGTGCCGTGTTGATCGGCGAAGGTGTGACGCGTTTTAGCCCTCTGTATGCCGCTGTGGCCTTGACAACCATTGAGGATGAGGCCGGGCCGGTATACTTCCGCCTCGGGCCGATACGCTATCGGCGGGACAAGCACCGTTCGAAGGAGGGATGTACTTTGTGGGGGGTGACTCAAGGAGACGGCGTGGATGAGGCACCCACCGCAGCCCACAAAGGGGAGTGGTCTTTGCGGGGAGGATGGCAATAGCTGCAAATGAGTGGCAGGGATAGCGTGTTAAGGTGTGGAAGAACCAGAGCGTGCGCAAAGCAGCTCAGGGAGGCTGAGGTAGTAGTATGGCAAACATTGATCAGCTTCGTAATGCATGGGACCAGCTTTACCAAGAGAACTTGCCTCAAGGGTTCGCCACGGTACGCGAACTGCCAGGGGTAGTGGTGGGCATCCACTCGGTCATCGACGGGCTTAAGCGTCTTGATATCGCTCAGCTCGAGAGGATATTGGCAGACGATCCAAGCTTGGCGGATGCGGCGCTGGAGGCTAGCGAAAAGGAGCTTGTACCGGGCGAGATCAACACGCCCCGTGATTTTATCATCGGCCTGTTCACGTCGTTCAGTCGAGGCAAAGCCCTGCAATTGATGATTCGACAGGAGTCGGCTTTCAATTGGGTTTTGGAGAAACTCGGTTATGACTATCTTCGCATGGGCGGCACTTCGGGCAACATGGCCAACTCGCTGTCACCCCTGGGATTTCCCATGGTGGTGTATGCCAACCCGCTGACGCGTGAGTTGGCTGAACTTTTTGTGGAAAGGCCCAATCTGAAGGTGCTGGCCGCTGACGGTACACTGAAAGCGCCTAAGGAAGCCGCTCAAGGCGACGGCATCAAGGCGCTGCACATGATTGTGGAGTACTCCACCGGAGATACGATTACCGTAAAGGGCAAGAAAATCACCACGCCTCGCGCCAACCGGTTTATCGCCGCCTGGAATCCGGTCAACAATAAGTTGCAGATCGACCCGACATGGAAGGACAATTTCTTAGCGATGGCCGGTCAGGTCAGTCACTTCGTGGTCTCCGGATTCCACATTCTCTCAGAGCACTATCCCGATGGCAGCACCTATGCGGATTATCTGGCTCCGGTGGGAGAGTATCTGGCTCAGGTGCGGGCCCGGCATCCCCATCTGCGTCTGCACTATGAGTTTGCCAGCATCGCCAGCTCGCAGATTCGCCAAGGCATACTGAAAGACATCTTGCCAAGAGTGCACAGTCTGGGCCTCAATGAGGTCGAGCTGGCTGCAGTGTTGGATGACATCGGCGCCGTCGAAGAGGCAGCCGCGTTGCGAAAAGGAGAAGGTATGGCCTCCGTACTCAAGGGTATGGATCGGTTGATGCGCTATACCGGCCTTGACCGCATTCAACTGCACGATCTCGGTTACTACTTAACGCTGGTTCGTTCCGGCTACGCGCCTCTGGAGACGACTCGGACCGGTCTGATCCTAGCCGCAACGTTGGCCGCTAGCCGTACCGCGACGGGTAAAGTGGGCACCGAGTCGGAAATACGCCAGGGCTTGGAGTTCGCCTTCATGGATGCGGCCTTGGAGAAGGCGATACAGATTGGCGAGTATATAGGCGACGATCAATTCGCCACCACGGGCCTGGGCGCGTGGCAGGGATGGGATGTGGCTTATCTGCCGACTCGAGTGGTGCCAAAGCCCGTGCTGACGGTAGGTCTCGGCGATCTGATCTCGGCGTCGGCGTTTGTGGTCGGTAGTCCTGCCGGTGGATGATCCTTCACTGAAGGGCTGGTTCTCCCGGGATCCGGCCCTTTTTTGGGTGCACTCGGACAGACCGGAGTGCAGACCGGGATATTGTCAACAAAAAGAACCGTAGGCACGTACGGTTCTTTGATTGGGATGACGCTCACGGTGAGCGTCATTCTAGTCTGTTTCGATCTGTTCTTGCTGCCATAGCTCAGTCGATATATAGCGTTCTCCGGTATCAGGCAGGATAGCGATGATCAGTCGTCCTTGGTTCTCAGGCCTGGCGGCCACCACGGAGGCGGCGTGAGAGGCGGCTCCTGATGATATGCCCACCAGAACACCCTCCTGACGGGCCAGTTGGCGTGCCGCGGCCATGGCCTCTTCGTCTTGCACCTGTATGATTTCATCGACCGCTTGAGGATCGTAAACCTCCGGGACAAAACCCGCTCCGATTCCCTGAATCTTGTGCGGTCCGGGCGCACCGCCTGACAGGACCGGCGATTTTGCCGGCTCGACGGCCACTGTGCGCACTGCCGACTTGCGCTTTTTCAACGCGGAGCCGATTCCCGTGATCGTCCCGCCGGTGCCTACCGTGCCGACGACTATGTCAACCGCCCCGTCCGTATCGCGCCAGATCTCCTCAGCGGTCGTTTCTCGATGTGTCTGTGGATTTGCCTGATTGGAAAACTGCATCGGTATGAGACTGTCAGTAAACTGACTTGCCAGTTCCTCGGCCTTGCGAATCGCCCCTCGCATACCTTCGGCTCCGGGGGTCAGAACCAGTTCGGCTCCGTAGGCTTTGAGCAGCGCCCGACGTTCTTTGCTCATCGTCTCAGGCATGGTCAGGATGAGCCTGTAGTCCTTGGCGGCGCAGACTAGCGCCAGACCGATGCCGGTATTGCCGCTCGTCGGTTCGATGATCACGCTTCCCGGACGTAGACGACCCTGGGCCTCGGCGGCGGCAATCATCCCAAAGGCGATACGGTCCTTTACGCTTCCCCCCGGGTTGAAATACTCCAACTTCGCATACACTTCGGCACCCGTGCGTGTGCTGATCTCATTCAGTCTTAGCAGGGGTGTATTCCCGATAAGATCAGTGATATTTTTCGCCAGTTTTGCCATGTCACAATCTCCCTTGAGAATGTGCATTCATGCTAGCACGAGTTGTCTGGCAGCGCAAGAACGGCGGACGGTAAAAGTGCCACTCTCCAAAAAATCTTCGGGATCGGTGAGATGGCGCCTTTGCGGAGGAAGCACGCAAGGGGTAGTCTTGGGGCGTTTCATGATGGCCGGGGGTTGGTGAAGCAGGATCAACTTACTGCGCGTCACTGAACGGTACATAGGTGTCCGCTTGGACCTTCCGGGTCCATGCAAGACTTGCCTCTGATTGCTTTCTTGTATTCCGACTTCCCGGTTCAAGGTACTGCGGCAGATGCTGTGATCGTCCCAAAGCCGACAGGATGGATACCACTCTACCCTTGAGATCACATCCCGATCCGATGATTCTTTTTCGGGTGAGGCTACAGAACACCGTTCCATAAACGTGTGTGGTCAACGCAGTACAGACGAACGGCCGGAGTCGAAAAAAACATTTGACAGACGGCCGGAGCCCGGATATACTCCAGATAATCTGTATCTCCAAAAATTGCATATAGGCAAGAGCTCTTATCAAGAGTGGCGGAGGGACTGGCCCGATGAAGCCCGGCAACCGGCAACCTTTATGGTTGTGTCATGGTGCTAATTCCTGCAGGAACAAGTTCCTGGGAGATGAGAGAGGGTCTGCGTGTGGGTTATCTATATGCCTCTCCCTATCCCGGGAGAGGCATTTTTGCATAGCAGACCAAGGAGGTCAAGATAATGACAACAGCCGGCAAATATCACTTCGACACCCTGGCTGTCCACGCGGGGCACGAGTGCGATCCGACGACAGGGTCTTGTGCCGTGCCGATTTATCAGACGGCGGCCTACGTTTTTCGCGACGCCGATCATGCGGCCGACCTTTTTTCCCTGACGGATTCGGGCTATATTTACAGTCGACTGTCAAACCCAACGGCGACGGCTTTTGAAACGCGCATGGCTGCTTTGGAGGGAGGAGTAGGGGCTCTCGCCGTTGGCGCAGGGCAGACCGCTGAGTTGTTTGCCGTCTGCAACATCGCCGGTGCCGGCGACGAGATCGTCTCTTCGACCAGTCTATACGGCGGCACCTATACGCTTTTTGCCAACACCTTGCGCAAGTTCGGCATCACCTTCAAGTTCGTTGACCCCAGTGATCCGGATAGTTTTCGCAAAGCCATCGGCCCTCGCACGCGAGCCTTGTATGCCGAAACCATAGGCAATCCAAAACTCGACGTGCCGGACATCGAGACCGTGGCCGATATAGCGCATGAGCATGGCATCCCGTTCATCGTGGACAATACGTTTGCCACGCCCTGCCTGTGTCGTCCTATCGAGTGGGGAGCGGACATTGTCATTCACTCTGCCACCAAGTGGATCGGGGGGCACGGGACTTCCATCGGCGGTGTGATCGTCGACAGCGGTCGGTTTGACTGGAACAACGGCAAGTTCCCGGAGTTGACCCAACCGGACAACAGTTATCACGGCTTGGTGTACACGGAGCATTTCGGTTCCGCCGCCTATATTGCCAAGTGTCGTCTGCAACTCATGCGCGACATGGGGGGCCCGCTTGCTCCCTTTAACAGCTTTCTTCTTCTTCAAGGCTTAGAGACTCTGTCCTTGCGCATGGAACGGCATGTTCGAAATGCCACGGCCGTGGCCCGCTTCCTCTCTGAGCATCCTGCGGTGAGCTGGGTGAGCTATCCGGGATTGGAGAATCATCCTTCGTTTGCTCTGGCTGAGAAGTATCTGCCGCAAGGTGCCGGCGCTGTGGTCACCTTTGGTATCCAGGGCGGGCGGGAAGCCGGACGGCGCTTTATCGGGGCTCTCGACCTGTTTTCTTTGGTGGCCAACGTAGGGGATACCCGCTCGCTTGTAATCCATCCGGCGTCAACGACTCATAATCAGCTGACCCCTGAAGAACAGGAAGCCAGCGGAGTCAGTGAAGACCTCATCCGGCTGTCAGTGGGCATAGAACACGAAGAAGACCTCATTGCCGATCTCGATCAGGCGCTGAAACGAGCCGTTTCTTGAGGCGAGTGCGTCGCGATAGTCCAGGGAAAGGAGCATCCAGTCTGATGACCTATGTGACTCAAGCCGCTCTTCGGAGTGCCTTTCCAAAACTGAAGCATCGTCCGTTCATGCGCTGCTTTACACTGGATCCGATGGTTCCGTTCGTCTTGGACTCCGGACTCGAGTTCGGGCCGGTGACCCTGGCGTATGAGACCTATGGCAAACTGAACGCGGCCCGTGACAACGCCATCCTCATAGCTCACGCACTGACCGGGGACTCTCATTGCGCCAGTCACGGCAGTCACGATCCTGAACCCGGTTGGTGGGAGTCACTTGTGGGACCGGGACGCGTCTTTGACACCAGGCGGTACTTCGTCATCTGCAGCAACGTACTCGGCGGATGTCAAGGTTCGACCGGACCGGCCAGTTATGATCCCACTACCGGAAGACCCTATGCCATGCGTTTTCCGGTGATCACCATCCGGGACATGGTACGGGCGCAGAAGGCGCTTATCGATCACTTAGGTATCAGACGTCTGGCCAATGTTGTGGGAGGCTCCATGGGAGGCATGCAAGCTCTGACGTGGGCCGTGGAGTACCCGGATACCGTAGGCTCTCTGATCGTCATTGCCGCTCCCGGAAGAGCCTCCTCGCAGTCTATCGCCTATAACGAAGTCATGCGTCGAGCGATCATGACGGATCCACAATGGAACTCAGGAGACTACTATGGTACGCGGGGCCCGGTCAACGGACTGGCCACGGCGCGTATGCTGGGCATGATTACCTATCAAAGCGATGCTTCCATGATGCTCAAGTTCGGACGCGGTTTTGTAGGCAACGGACACGGTGACCTTTTTCACATGAGCACTCGCTTTCAGGTTGAAAGCTACTTGCACTACCAGGGAGCGAAGCTGGTTGAGAGGTTCGATGCCAACACCTATTTGTATCTCATCCGGGCCATCGACCTTTTCGATCTCGGTTTGGGCCATGCCAGCTATGAGGCGGCGTTAGACCGGATCTCGTGCCCGGTTCTTGTCGTGGGAGTCTCCTCCGACATCTTATATCCTACCTGGCAGCAAGAGGAGATTGTCACCATTCTCAGAAGTCAAGGTAAGGAAGTCGAGTACGAGGTGATAGAGACGCCGTACGGACACGATGGGTTTCTGATTGAGTTTGAGAAGATGGAGCCCATGCTCAAGCGTTTCCTGTCGTTGAGCACTTGACATGGTCGACCTTCTCAGGCCTCCCGGGTCTGCGAGGGTCGATCATGTGCGCCGGCAGTCGCCGGCTCAACCAGCCCATGTTCGTCTGACGACGCGCTACGTTGCGCCGCACCACCGGAACAGCCATGGGTCAATGACAGAACAAAGACAGCAGTCTTTGCGGCTGAACTAAGTTACCGGGATCATGTATAAAGACAAGACCGGGACCAACGGCGTGCTGTTCGCAGCGCAAGACGCAACAGAAAGAGGCGCCATCGCAAAGCCGAATTTGACAACAGGCAGTCATTCGTCCTCCGTCGCCGGAAAGCCATCCGGGCAATATGGAAATCCGGGTTCGTCGTCGGATGAAGTATGCTCCGATCACGGCTCTGTCCGTGAGCTTGTCGAAGGCGACACTCAAGAGCCGCAGAGTGCGTAGACGTTTTTTCAACCGAGGACATGATACGGGTGGTGATTGAGACGGGAAAACACCGGGGCCTGCATGAGGGGCGTGCTCTCGTTCCGGAGCTTCGGGAAGCGAGGGCATTTTGACAGGGTGACCCCCGTGGGTAGGACAATCACAGCATCATGGAAAAGACTCAGCTTGCTGCAGCGATTCGACGGCTACACTTGCGACTGTCGCCGCACAGAGTCATGTGTGTGAACGAAAACATCGCCGCCGACCATCCGGCACGGAAGTGCCATGATTGTCGCCGTGGCGATTGCACCATACGTGGTGCTTCAAGGAGCGATACTGCTTGTCTACTGGATGCTTGATTTTCATCATGGGTCGTCAGCGCGCGGGGAAGGACACGGCAGCAGACTACCTGGTCAACTACTATGGATTCACCAAGGTGCCCTTGGCCAAACCTGTCTATGAGATCGCCTGCAGGCTATTCGCCATGGTCGGAAAGGAGCGAGGGCTGCTCATTGACATCGGGACGAAGATGCGGGAGATAGACATCGATGTCTTTCCGAAAGCTGTATGGCGCGAGGCTGTGGGGTGTTCGCAAGGCGCCGAGCGGATCCTGACTTTGCCGCCTGGGACACGCATCGTTGTGCCCGACACCCGTTTCCCCAATGAGTGGGAGTTCTTCAAACAACGGGGCGCTTGGGGCATTCGGGTGATGGCCTCACAGAAGACTAGGGCGTCCCGCCCGGGGTACGATGCGGAGTTTGAGTCAGATCCTACGGAGACCAGCCTTGAGGACGCGCCGGCCGATGCCGTGATCACGAACGAGGGCACCTACGGCGCTTTCTATGACGCTCTCGATTGCTTCCTGACGCAGAAAGTCGGTCTCAAAAGAGAAGGATGAAACGGAGGTGCGTTCCATGTCAGAGGGAGAAGTCGTGAGGCTCGGGTTCATAGGGTGCGGATCTCACGCACGCCTGACTCTGTATCCCCAAATCCATCGGATTGCCGAGCTCGATCTGGTGGCAGTGTGTGATCTCAATGAGAGTCGACGAACCAAAGCCAAACGTGATTTCGGTGCCCGATACGACTACGCGGACTATCGTACAATGTGCGACGAGCAAGATCTCGATGCGGTCTGCATCGTTGGGCCTCCGGCCATGCAGTATGAAATCGGAATGGAGATCGTCAAAGACTACCGACTGCCCATATTTCTCGAAAAACCACCGGCGCTCACCTATGCGCAAGCTCTGGAGCTGGCACAGACCGCAGAAGAGGCCGGGGTCTGGGGTATGACAGCCTTCATGAAACGTTTCGCTCCGGCCTACGCCACTGCCGAACGAATCTGTCGCAGTGAGGAGTTCGGTCGAGTGACCATGGTTGATTTGCGCTACACGCATGGGCCGTATCCGCTTATATGGGGGCTTTCTCCCGAACCGTACTGCTGTCTTGTGGGGAACAGTTGCCATATCTTTGATCTGGCCCGGTTCTTCGGAGGCGATGTAGCTGAGGTGTACGCTCGCCTCTGGTACCCCGGATCAGGCGGCAGTTTCGCCTTTGCCGTCACGGTGGCCTTTGTCAATGGGGCTGTAGGGGTGATCAACTGCAACGGCACCGATGATACAGGATGGATTATGCGGGAGTACTGTGCTGTGAGCGGCATATGCTCAAGCGTCGAAGTCGATGATATGATCGATCTGCGCTATCGTCGAGGTGAACGCTGGGAACCGGGGACGGACGTTCGTTCGTGGTTGCAGGCGCAGACCATGCATCCGCATGCGGTTGCCGGTAGCACCGGCGCCGACAATTACGGCTATCAGGGGGAGCTGAGGCATTTCGCACGGTGTGTGCTGGAACAGGAATCGCCGCGCTCGACTCTGCTGGACGGGGCGAAGAGTCTTCAGATGGCAGAGGCCATCTGGCAGAGCTCACAATCTCAAGAGCCGGTGTCACTGATCTAGACTTTAGGGGGCGTTCTCTGTGGTTCGTTTGGGCATTGTTGATTTTGATTCATCGCATGCGGTGGCCTTTACACGTATCTTAAACCATGTTCATCCTTCCAAGGAGCAGTGGGTGGTAGGGGCCAGAGTCGTCGCCGGTTGTCCGTTGCCTTCAGCGATTCAAAGCGAGGAGAAGGTCAAAGAATACGCCGAGCAATGTGCGGCCGGCGGGGTTGAGATGGTGGGATCCCCCGAAGATCTGCTCGGAAGAGTCGACGGAATAATGATCGAATCGGATGACGGTCGTACTCATCTTGAGCGTGCCCGTCCCTTCTTGGAGGCCGGATTGCCCGTCTGGATTGACAAACCGCTCACCTTTTCCCTGGCTGAAGCGCGTCAGATTTTGGAATTGGCCGCTCTACACAATGCTCCGGTCTTTTCGGCCTCTTCCTTGCGGTTCGCCTTGGAAGTGGTCGATGTCAAACAACAGCGGGAGACCCACGGCGACATCCTGGGTGCCATGACTTTCAGTCCGAGCAAAGATCAAGGTTCCAATCCAGGACTCATCTACTACGGAATACATGCCATTGAGATGCTCTACTCACTGATGGGACCGGGATGTCAATGGGTGAGCAGTGCCGAGAGTCCGGAAGGCATATTGGTTACCGCCGAGTGGGATGACGGACGGATCTGTTCCTTTCGGGGCACACGCGCCGGCTCACACGCTTTTGGCTTTTCCGCCTGGTGTGAGAAGACAGTTGTGCAAAGGGTGGTCAATACAAGCTTTATCTATCGTGAACTGATGAAGCAGGTGGTGAGGTTCTTTCAAACAGGGGTTTCACCGGTGCCTCCCGAAGAGACCTTCGAGACCATCGCCTTTGGTCAGGCCGCGCTGACGTCTCTGGAAAGGCAGGGCGAAAGAGTGCCTGTCGAGCGATACTGAACAGCCGCCAATCGTTGAGCACTTGATCGACCTTCTCACGCCTCACCGGTCTGCGAGGATCGGGCATGTGCGACGAAAGCCGCAGGCTCAACCAGTCTCAGTTCGTCCGATGGCGACCTACGCTACGAGCGAACGATATAGGCAACCGGGGTGCTCCTTTGGCTGCGGGCTCTGCGGCAGGTGATTGAGCAGCACGGATCAAGGCAACGGGCAGTGTCATGTGTAAAGACCGCTCGATAACATTGGCGAGGAGACCCTATCACCATCGGGCCGTGTAGGTGCCGCACAGGCGTGAGCAGGGGTGTCTTGACACGCCCATGCTATTGCGCTCCACAACGTCAAGTGTTTGCATGGAGACATTGCCGCCGACCATCCGGCACGGAAGTGCCATTATTGTCGCTACGTCAATTCGGCGGGGGCGCTGCTTCGTGGTCAAGTGCAAAGACGACGGGATCCCGGCGGACGGGGATATGCTTGACAGATCATCCCGCCGAGCACCGCGGCTACAATAGTCCGTGTCTGAGTGAGGGTGGGCAATCAAGAATAGAAGAAGATGGGAGTATGAAGATCGTGACTGATGCTGCAAACGCGGAGAATATCACACGGGAAAAGGCATGGGAGTTCCTTACCAAACATGTCACGAACGAAAACCTGTTGAAACACGCTCTGGCAGTGGAGGCTTGCATGCGCGCTTACGCCCGCAAATACGGAGAAGATGAAGAGCGATGGGCCGTAGCCGGGCTGCTTCACGATATCGACTTCGAAAAGCACCCCTCTTTGGATGAGCATCCGGCCATAGGAGTCACCTGGTTGCGGGAGGAGGGCTATCCCGAGGACATAGTTGAGGCGGTTGCCGGGCACGCCGATCACATGCAAGTGCCGCGCACAACTCGGATGGCCCAAGCTCTCTATGCCGTCGACGAGATCTCGGGCTTTGTCGTCGCCGTGGCTTTGGTACGGCCCTCTAAGAAGGTAGTCGACGTTAAAGTCAGCTCGGTGAAGAAGAAAATGAAAGACAAGGCCTTTGCCCGCACGTGCGACCGCGAGCAAATGCGAAGGTCCGCCGAAGAGCTCGGCGAACCCTTTGACGAGCACGTACAGCTAGTCATTCAGGCCCTTTCCGGGGTGGCGGATGTTCTGGGCGTATAAGACGTGTCACGAACGCGGCATGATGAGGTGGAACACCTCCTGCCGCGTCTTTTCATCTTTGCGGAAGATGCCTCGCAAGGCGGAAGTGACGGTCAGACTGCCCGGCTTTTTAATGCCGCGCATGCTCATACACATATGTTCGGCTTCGATCACCACGCAGCACCCGCGGGGTTTGAGGCGCTCAACCATCATATCGGCGATCTGAGAGGTGAGCCGCTCTTGCATCTGGGGTCTGCGGGCCATACCTTCTACAACCCGGGCTAACTTGCTCAAGCCCGTAACCCGTCCCTCCGTGGGTATGTAGGCGACGTGAGCCTCGCCGATGAACGGCAAGAAGTGATGCTCACACATGGAGTAAAAGGGGATGTTTTTGACCAGGATCAACTCTTCATGGCCTTCTTCAAACACAACTTCCAGATGCTGTCCGACATCCTCATACAACCCGCTAAAGATCTCTTCATACATGTCCGCCACTCTGCGCGGGGTGTCCCGAAGCCCTTCACGATTCGGGTCTTCGCCTATGGCTTCAATCATCAACTGCATTGCCATGCGAATCTTCTCTTTATCAACCACCTGCATCGCCCCCAATCAATGGTTCGGTCATTCTTCTCATACTTCACTTCTTCCTGCGTGGCCGGTTCAGAGCTTATTGCAGTCTCAATTCGAAGACAGACCGAATCTATCGATACAAAGCCTTGTTGATTCGACACGCCTGTGTTGTCTGATCTGATAACATGGGTTGCACCATGGGACTAGGTGGTGCTTTTTTGCATGTCAAGGCGTACCGCTTCCCCTTTTTCCGTCCGTCAGCCCATGAAAGAGACAAGCATGCCAAGAACCCTGTTCTCATTGTCATATAACCTGTTTGCGGCACCTGATGCGTGGGCGGTCAATATTCTGAGTTTTTTGGCTGGTCGAGCCGGAATGATGGGCGAGATCCATCCATTCGGAGTGGCGTTGGTCTTCATCATCTTGCGAACCGGGCACAGAGTTCGCGCCCTGTCTGCGTCCTTGGGTGTTCTTTTCGGTATGGCTACCGTGGCGGGGCCGGCTCGGGTTTTCAGCGTTACGGCAGCTCTGGTAGCGGCCTTTATCCTTCAAAAGGCACAAAAGAAGACTCACGATATTACCAGTTGGCCGGGGTCCGTTGATCTGGTCGGCCTCTTGGTGATCGCGCGGCTTGGCGAAGGATATCTGATCGGCATCACTACACGCAGTGTGGCCGTGATTCTTTTGGAGGCCATGATGGTTTTGTTGGCCACCGTGCTTTTTGCACCTTTGGCTCGCGTAGTGAGGGAGGAGTGGCCTTATCGGCTACATTCCGAACAACTCGTATCCGTCGGATTGGCGGCGGTGGTGGTGGGCATGGGTTTGGCGGGGCTCAGTCTGGGTCCCATTCAGCTATGCGAGGTATGGAATCGCTGGGTCACTTTGGTGGCGGCCTTTTTGGGCCGCGGAGCCATCGGAGCTGCTCAGGGGGTCGCTCTCGGGATCATGGCGGAGTTGTCATCCGTTCGGTTGCTGGGAGGCGGCGTGG
>JBMNSS010000070.1:0-13261 GCA_050945315.1 Limnochordia bacterium
TGCCTGATCGAACAGATCGGCATTGAAGCCCATCCAGGATACGTTGATATCCGTAGGGATGCCGTACATGTAGTTGCCCAGAGTCACTTCATCAAAGGCGGCCGGAAATACATCATCCATGTCCGGAATTCTCCTGCGCAGGGCCGTCAGATCCTCGAAGGCACCCACCGCCGCCAAACTGATCACAAAGCGCAACGAGTAGAATGCCACATCAGGGATGACTCCGCCTGCCAGCATAGTGGACAGCTTGTCGGGATAGTCCGCCCAACGCATGGCGATGACTTCCACTTCGACCCCGCTCTGCTTCCCGTAGCCGCTTGCCAGGCTCTGCCAACCATCTTGATCGGACGTGTTGTCGTTGACGATAAACACCAGTTTGGCGTTAGAACACGGCGTTAGAACAAGACTGATCATTAGTGTCAGGAGAAGCGCACGAGTCAACCTAGATACCATTTCCTCCCCCTCCTATACTCCTTTCTGACTATTTCACGCCCAAAGACCGGGTCTCCATGGTCACTTCGACATCGCGAGGTGCCTATGACTGCGACGATTGATCCGCCGTCGCCTCCTCTCCTCCATATGCCGTGAGAGACCAAGACCCACTCTGGCAAGGGCGGGTCTTGGCATAGTATCGGTGGCGTTACCTATTCTCGTCTCCCGGTGACGGCACAGAGACCGTCGCCGACCTGTAGCATTGGCGGATGGCGGTGACAACACGTTCAAGATCTTCTTCGGTCAGACTTGAGCCTGAGGGCAGGCACAAGCCTCGCCAGAAGAGGTCTTCGGCGACTTCTCCGCCCACGGCTTCACACGATGCAAAGACGGGCTGCAGATGCATCGGTTTCCACACCGGCCGCGACTCAATATTGACTTCTTCAAGAGCCAAACGCACGGTCTCGCGATCCGCGCCGAACAACTCTTCATCGATGGTCAGGCATGTGAGCCAGCGATTAGCCCTCCCCCACTCAGCTTCCGGCATGAAATCGATCCCCGGTATGTCTGAAAGGGCCTCGTAGTAGAAGCGGAAATTGGCTCTTCTGGCCTCTACTCGTTCATCCAAGACCTCCAACTGTGCTCTACCGACGCCGGCCAAGATGTTGCTCATCCGATAGTTGTAGCCTAGTTCCTTATGTTCATAGTGAGGCACCGGCTCTCGGGCCTGGGTGGCCAATTTCCGGGCATGAGCTATCAACTCGGCATCGGCGGAGACCATCATTCCGCCCCCCGAAGTAGTGATCACCTTATTGCCGTTGAAAGAGAACACCCCAAAAAGCCCCAAGGTGCCCGTGTGACGTCCCTTGTAGGTGGCTCCCAAAGACTCTGCGGCGTCTTCTATAAGAGCCACGTCATAGCGACGGCATGTCTCCAGAATGGGATCCAAGTCGGCACTTTGACCGTAAAGATGCACCACCACCGCCGCTTTGGGCAAGCGATTGGCGGCTGCTTTGCGCCGTAGAGTCTGTTCAAAGAGCTCGGGGTCCAAGTTCCACGACCGGTATTCGCTGTCAATGAAGACCGGTTTGGCCCCCAAATAGACAACGGGATTGGCACTGGCCGAAAAGGTGAGCGTAGAGACCAACACCTCATCACCGTCCTGCACTCCTGCCAACAAGAGTGCCAAGTGAATTCCGGCCGTCCCTGAACTGAGCGCCAGAGCATGGGGTGAACCGACTCTACCGGCAAACTCTTTTTCGAAGGCATCCACGTTCGGCCCCAACGGAGCTATCCAGTTTGTGTCAAAGGCTTGCTGTATGTACTCTTGTTCCCTACCTGACATGTGTGGAGGCGACAGATAAATGCGTGAAGGTTTCACCCGAACCACTCCTAGAGTATCTGGTCGCAGTCCGCACCGCGCCCGGCTGACGCGGCCAAGCCTGTAACGATCCGTACCGCGAAACCTCAGGACTGCAGGCCAAAATGCAGTAAGCTTCAACCCGAACGTTCTTAGTCCGAGAACGTCAAGCGCTACCTTATTTCCCTCGACAAAGCGCCGAATCCTTTTTGTTCACAAAAGAATCAGAGGGTGGGCTGATCCGCCGCACCCTCCATTTTTCCTCTATGGGAGTCTGATCGCCAACACACCGTCCGCCGGAATCTCGTGTTCCCCGTATTTGCGAACCGTTTTCCCGGTATTCATCAGGAGCAACAACCTGGAGCCCGAGGGATCGACCAAGATCTCATAGTCATCCCTGTCCCATCCCGGAAGGGGCATCTCATCACCGCGGCGACCACCGGTGAGGAAGAACTCCTCGTACTCGGCCATGATTCCACTGACCGCCGCAATGGAATCAAAGGTCCGCGCGTCCAGTGTTTCCATGGAGTAGATGAGTATGCCTCCCGTGGAATCAGCGGCCCGGCGCAGCAGACTCGCCGCCGAAAGACAGGTCGGAGCGGTTCGCTGCTTGACATCATAGGGATAGGCGATATGTCCCAATACGAGCGGGGTGTTGCCCAACGCGGCGCGTGTGGCGTTGAGCTCATCGATGGGACGACCGTATCCCGCCATGCCAAGATCGATCTTGTCCGCCAGAAGTGACCAGTCCACGCCGTAGACTCGCTTGTGCGTCTCACTTTGATAGCCACTGTAAACCGAGAACCGGACATTCTCATTGCAGGCTTTGAGCGCGGAGCGCAGTTTTCCGGCCAGCTCCGCCATCCGCATGTTCATGAAACGAATCCATTCGGCCAGGTAACGCTCGCGAATCTCGGTGCGTTCCGGAAGAGTATCCAGCCCGGCAAACTCCCGGAAGCGCTCCAGACAGCGCGGGCAGAAGCAGCTGATGTAGGAAGTGGTTACTTCGCTTTCGTAATCCCAGTTAACATGCTCCGGGCGTCCCCGCCGCTCATACCACTCCGGCATGTGCTTGTGGAGATACTCATCAAAGGCGGCCCCCTCAAGCATGGCGGTTGTACAGACATAGGCGCCGCTTCGTTGACCGGCCAGATCCACCAGCCTATCCCGGATATGCGCCGAAATGTAGGGCCGCAGATCGAAATTCCAGGTCTCAAAATTGATGATCACGAACGAGCGAACATTCGGATTGGTGCTTTCCGGACACTCATTGATGCCCATCTTTTCGAACTCGAGATGGTACTTCGCCAGCAGGTCTTTGTCATCCATGCTGGTCAGCCAGCCGGTCCACAGCTGCACAATGAGCCGCTCGGGCTGACGGCCGTCCAACGGAGGCAGCAGCTTAACCTGAAGTCTCTGCGGGATTTCCACTACCTTACTTCTTTCACTGCCGCAGTAGTAATAGACAGGATCACCGGCATCGGCTTCCAGAGGGGCTCGGAAGACAAAGGCCACATGGCGATGTAACGGCTCGGAAAAAGCGGGATCGTGAGGAACCCCGGCCTCGAATCTGACGGCATGTCGCACGTACTTCTTCCCATGACGGACAGTCTCTCCGGCCGTCTCCACCTTAAGCGGCCAAGCACCGTAATAGCCTGAGGCACCTTCCACCGTGTAATCGGAGGGCAGCTCAAAATACAGTGTGTAGTCCCGGAGCAGGTGACCCGGAACCCCGAGCGGACGCACCAGAAGCTGTTGAAGCCCGCCGCGGCTCACTGTGACTCCTCCGGCCTCCTCCCAGTTTGGCCAAATCTGAGTGTGTCCGGCCAACAGCACCATCTCGCCTCCCGGGTGAGCGAAGGTGAAATCGCCTACCCTGAACTCCCCGCCGTCGGCTTTCAGTGTGTTTACACCCCAGTTGAGCGGAGCTTCCGAAGAGACCCGTGCCCCGTTTAAGATGACCTCCCGGCCATCGTCAAACACCAGCGACATGGCTGAGGCATGCACCCTGCGGAACGGGGACTCATAGTACAGAGCCAAGTCTCCGGGCCGACCGGCCGTAAACCGGAAGTCCAATTCACCTTCGGGCAGGAGGAACTGCATCTCAGTCCCAACGTGGAAATGGCGACGCAACTCATCCCCGTGGCGAATACTGATCTCTATGGCCACCGGCATATTGAAGGCCAGACGATTTGTCCCCGGAGTGAAAGCCGGCAGATCGGTGACGGACAAGGCGGGGACTTCTTCATCAAGAATCAGTTCTCCGAAGGTGTTCTCATGGAATCCGCGGCTCAAGACCTGCCAAGAGCTGGCCTCTTGCCTGGCGGCCTGCATCCGGCCGGCCATCACGTACAGCCGCGCTCCGGGCTCAGGGCGAAAACCCAGCGATTCAAACGGGATGGCCATCCTCAGGGTCCACCCCTCTTCATCGCGACTTGAGGTCACTGTGGCGTTCGAATCCCACTCGAATCTGCGGGATCCCCAATAGTCCGGAGCGGTGCACTGAGCATCCAGCAAGGCACCGGCGGCGTTAGCGACAAAGTCGTAGGCCGTATCACCTTCCGAATCGGGCTTTACCAACAAGAGGACGCAATCGTCGTCGTAAATATCGGTATCGTCATCGGCCGTAACCTCGCTCTTGAACTCGTGAAGACGGTTTTCCACGGGATTCAGCGCCGATTCCCAACAACGAAACGTCACGAACAGGTGAGTGTCGTTGTAGGCAAAGCGCACGATGGTCTGTTCGCCGGCTGGTTTGCTGGTCTGGTTCAACATGAACGGTCCGACGGCAATGCTGTTTTGCGGGGTAGCCTCATCTCCCCTTCCGACACGCACTCGCCCGGAAACGGCCATGGACACGGGCTTTACCTCCTCATCGAGATCCTCCGGGTGGGGGTTCGTGGAGATGACCACTCGATCCAAAAGGATTTCGGTCTCCGGGTCGGTTCCATACTGAATCTCCACCGCGGGGTATACCGCCGCTGCATCGACCGGCCCGATGCGCAACCACCTCCAGGTATCGGCATCCCGGGTTTCGGCTTGCGCCACCCTTTGATGCCCGTTGCGCAGACTGGCCGTGATCTCTTTATCGGTGCTGCTTTTGACTCGCAGGAAGTAATAGAGCGGACGCGAAGTCAACGGAGCCGGAACGCGGGTGACTACGTACCAACGCTTCCCCCACATCGCCGCTCCGCCGGATGCATCCGCCACCTGGGTGATCTTACCGTTCACCGCCGGATAGTCTTCAGCTTCAAAACTGATACCTTTGATCTCCAGATCAGAAAGCTCGGGCTGTACACCGGCGGTGATCCGGAAGTCTCGCAACTGAAACCTGCTGGCGTAGCCCGACTCAGAATAGATGCTGATTGACTCGATGCCCTCGAAGTAGTAATCAAACTCAATCGTCTGCCATTGATCGGTCAAGGCGACGGTCGGGCCGTAGCTGGCGACACCGCCTCTTCCCCAGACGGCCAGTCCGATGTTTCCTTCACCGCGAGCCTCGAAGCTGACCATACCTCGCTTGCGGACAACCTCGAATGCTTGAGATATTCCGGCGGCGCGAACTCCTCCGAGTCGAGCCGGAGCAGCAATGGAGATCACCTCACTGGTGATCTCCATCGTAGCGCCCGAAACAGCCTGCCAATTCAATTTGGCTACGGAAGCGTTGACAATACCTCCCATGACCGCCGCTACCGCCAGTACGCCGCACACGATCAACACGACATCGGGCAAGCATCGTGGACATCGAAACGTGTCTTTCGTCATGAGACGGCTCCTTTCCGTATGTCGCCCGTTAGTACTGACCGTCCAGTATCTGTTGGATCCTGGCCGCCGCGTTACGCATCTCGTTGCCAACCGGCGCCTGTCTGGTGAAGATATTGGCGAGGTGCTCCGACATGACAGTGTTTACTTCCGGATACGTGGTCCAGTAATCCATGGTCCGTATCAAGTCGCGTCCGTAGAAATCCCTCATGACGAAATCTCTGGCGTAGTTCCGCTTGTCAGGCGTGTGCACCTGATAGTACTCATTCCACAGATCGGTGTATGGCCCCATGGGATGGCACTTGAGTTCACGAACGATCACCTTTTGGCCCTCATGGCTGATGAGCCACTCCGCAAGACGCCAAGCCTCAGCGGGATTCGGAGCCCCCACAGGGATGGAAAACATGTGACCCTGCGCAAAAGCCAACTGTCCCCCCGCCGCTTTTGGCATGGGAGCATAGATCCAATCGAAAGTGAGTCTGTCGGCAAAGCCCGCACCGTATGACAGCCAGCCGACCTGCATGGCAAAGCCGCCGCTGTAGAAATCCCGGCTTGCCGCCCAAGCTCCCGGCCAACCGGGTGTGGCATTGAGGTTGTTCTGCAGATCGTTCCAGAACTCCAGCATCTCTATGTTTTCCGGAGAGTCAACGAGCGCCTTTTTGCGGTCGTCACTGATCCAATCATGGCCCGTAAACAACTGAGTCCATTGCAGGCAGTGCGTTCCGCCCCTGGCTACCTCATTGTACGTGGCATATACTTGTTGGACGGGATCCACCAGTTTGCGGGCCAAGCTGCGCAGGTCCTCAACCGTCCAGTTGTTGCCGGGGAAGACAACCCCTCTTTCAGCAAGATACTCGAGATTGACAAACCAGACCATGGAGTTGAAGTCAAACGGCACCCCATACATCCTGCCCTGGCTCTTGGGGGCGTCAGTCACAAACGGGTACAACCGGGCGCTCCTGGCCACACGGCTGGTTTCCCATTCCGGCGTTATGTCCCGAAGCAGACCCATTTCTACGTACTTCGGCTTGTACTGCGCCCAGACTTGCATCAGATCAGGCGAGAGACCGCCCGCGATCTGTACCATGAGCTTCTCGTTATACTCCCCGAAGGTGTAGATCTGAACACCAACATTGATATCAGGATTGGCTTCCATAAAGGGCAGAAGCATGTTCCACCAGTCTTCGGCTTGGAGCCCTCCCATGGCGTAGGTTGCCAACTGAACTGTTGTCTGAGCCAAACCAACGCCCCCGCTGACAACCGCGATCAATGTGACTACCGACACTGCAAACAAGAGTCTGTGCACCGGCATAGCCCGGGCACTCGCCTTCGGACGAAACACTGACCTCACTCTCCTCATCCTTTTTGTGTCTCGTGGCCATCCCGACACGATATAGCTTCGCCTATACCCTGGTGTCATCCCTCGATTTCTTCAATGCCTGCCTTCCTTTTCCTTCCTAACAAAGGTTTTACGGACCGGCATCGATCGGGTCTGTTTTCTTCGTCTTCCCACACTCGTCCCGTGGAGGTGATGACCTGAGCACGACGAACTTTGTGAGGAAAGCGAAATCCAATCGCTTATTCTTGCAGGAAGGGATGTGCAGTGGTGTCCGGGTTATGGCGAGGTAGAAGACTGAGCGTGCCGATCATGTTGGTGATTCTCAGCGTCTTGAGTTCTGTCGCCTTAGGCAAAACAACCATCGTACTGTGGGACAAACTGACCGCCGATTCGATGGAATTAGAGTTGTACTGGATTGATGCCTTCGAAGCGACGCATCCGGGTATTGAAGTCGAGCACATCAGTGTGCCTACGGACTATTTCAACAAGCTCTCGGTGGCGATCGCCGCAGGAGTGCCGCCGGATGTCGCGCAACTGATACCTACATACTCCCTGGCTGAGTTTGCTGAGGGCGGACTTATACAGCCTCTTGATCATTTCATCAGAAGAGCAGGCATCAAAGAGCGGGATTTCTTTCCTTTGGTCTGGGAATCCTGGCATTACGACGGCAGCATCTGGGCCATGACATATGACGTCGATCCTCAGATGCTTTTCACGAATCGGTCGTTGTTCGCTTCCGCCGGGGTGGCTTTGCCGGAAACCATCGCCGAATTGGATGAGGCTACCAGACGCCTCACGCGGGCAGACGAAGACGGCAACATTAAGCGCATGGGCTTTGTGCCCTGGTTGGGTGACTGGTGCACGTGGCTTTCAGCATGGGACGCTCCGTTGTGGGATGCCGAGACCGGTCGTGTTGTCGCCAACAACACCAACACCGTAGACATGTTTGCCTGGATGGCTTCCTATTCCGAGCGCTACGGCTACGGTCGCATCAACGCTTTGACATCGACCGTTCAAAACTACCACCGCGGCGACCCCCTGTACAATGATCAGTTGGGGGCCTTAGTGTCGGGTCCATGGATTGTACGGCGCTTTGGTCTCTATGCCCCTGATTTCGAGTGGGACATGGTTTCCCTGCCCTACGCCCCCAGCGGAAAACCCCACTCTACCACCGGCAATGCCCTGACCCTGACCTTACCCGTGGGGGCCAAGCACGCGGAAGAGGCCTTTGAGTATATACGCTGGCGGACCAGTGAGGAACACATGCTGGAGCGCGTTGCCGTACCGCCCGCTCCCGGATTCCCGGCGCGCATCGCCGCAGCTCGGGCTTATGTGCAACGCTATCCGGAGTTCATGCCGATGGCCAATGCCTTGGCCGGGCCTAATTCACGACCCTACTTGCCGACCATGCCGGTCAGCGTCCTCCTGTCGAGCGAGTTGGCCAAAGCGCGCAACAGAGTGATCCAGCTCGTGGAAAGCCCACAAGCCGCTTTGGATACGGTGACGCAGATAGTCCAGGCCCGCCTGGATGATGTGCTGCGCGCGTCACGCAGGAATCGCTAAGCGAAACACAGTGGCCTGCTTTTCAACCCGCAGCAATACCCCCACATGAGAGGTGTCGTCAGAGATGAATGTAACGATGATCGTCGCGCACAGTCTCAACGGGGTGATCGGCAAAGCAGGAGCAAGTCCGTGGCATTTGCCCACGGACTTGCGTTTCTTCCGCCGACAAACAGAAGGGCACATCGTAATCATGGGCAGGAAAACCTATGAGAGCATCGGCAGACCGCTGCCGAATCGGCGAAACATCATACTGTCGCGAAACTTAAAGGCCGCCGATCACGATGTGGAGGTCTTCAGCAGCATTGACGACGTGAAAGCGGCACTGACCGCCTCAAAGCCGGTCCGTCAGGATGTCTTTGTCATCGGTGGCGGTCAGATCTATGAGGCCTTTTTGCCTGATGCGAATCGAATGTATGTCACGCTTGTGGAGACCGTCATCGCCGGGGATACATACTTCCCGCGACTCACTGACTGTTGGCACGTGGAGTTGTTGGAGGCTCACGACCGACCGCCACAACAGGGGCTCGACACGGACCTCCCTTGGTTCCCGCATCGAATGTATCTTTTGACCCGGTGTTCGGCCTCACCGTCCACCGGTTCCTGAAAGACCCGGCTGAGCTATACATACCGATTGGGAACAAGTATCGGGCGCTCGCTCATCGACAAATGATCGATGAGCCGGGCCCGCATCTCGCTCAACAGATCGGCGTGGCGCTCATCGTCTGCCAGGTTATGCCACTCATCGGGATCGGTGTGCAAATCGTACAGCTCTTCCCGCCCCTGAGGCGACCACCGAGCGTATTTGTAGCGCTCAGTCCGGATGCACTTGCCGTTGGAGCTTTGATCCTCAGTCGTATACTCACTCAAGATCTGCTCTTTGCCGCCGGTCTCTCCCTTCAACACGGGACGCAGGCTGATGCCTTGAACGGTCGGGGGAATCCGCAGGCCGGCGTAATCCAGTATGGTGGGTGCCACATCGATCAGTTCGACCAAGCCGGAGATCCTGTTCTGCACATCCTCCTCACCGGCGGGCGGCTTGACGATCAGAGGCATGCGAATCACCTGTTCGTGGAAGCTCCCCTTGCCGAACCTGCCGAAATCCCCCATCATCTCGCCGTGATCGGAAGTAAAGATGATCAAGGTGTTGTCGTAGAGATCCAGCTCCTTGAGCTTTTCAACCACCATGCCTATAAGATCGTCAATCATCGTGCACAGGCCGTAGTAGTGCGCTATCCACCGCCTCATGACGTCCGGCTCAGGCAGCCGCGATGATTCCGGACGTTTCAAATACTTATCCGAGAGGACAATGTCGTCCGGATCATACATGGTGGAATACGGCTCCGGGGCATCGACCGGACTGTGCGGATTGCACAGGCCCATCCATACAAAGAAGGGGTTGTCCTTCTCCTTTTCGATGAAATTGATCGTGTTCTCCGTGATCCAGTAGTCGACGTACTCCTCGAAGGCCAAGACACTCGTGACCGCGGAGTGGTTTCGGCGGTACTCAAGGGAACGGCGCTGCTCGTAGATCTCCGCGTAGGCACCGGGACGTTTTTCCTCCAACCACCGGGCGTAATCATCTCCCAACTGGTGGGGACCGAAAGGGGCTCCGTGCGGCACGTGCCAACGGGCGCCTTGCCCGTTGCTCAACTGCATTTCATCGAAGCCTTTGTGCGGGTGCATATGCAACTTGCCAAACCCGCCCGTGCGGTAATCCGCGTTCTGAAGCCGTTCCATGAACGTCACTTCCCACGGCGGCAGACCGGGCGTTGTATGGATAGCCCGTTCCATATAGCGCAGACCGTGTTGGTGAGTATACCGTCCGGTCTGTATGCAGGCTCGACTGGGCATGCATACGGAGTTGTTACAAAAAGCGTGTTCAAACAGACTTCCCTCAGCCGCCAACTGATCAAGGACCGGTGTCCGCACGACGCTGCCATAGGCACCGACAGTATCGAAACGCTGCTGATCGGAGGTGATCAAAATGATATTGGTCTTTTGCGAGTTCATAGACGTGGACTCCTTCTCCTGAGTGGTCTGTTGGAACCAACCGGCGAATACTGTCACTTCGCTCCTGCCTAAGGCCTGGCTAAGGGGCCGACTCGACTTCGCCGTCGCCGCGCTCGGGCTCGGCATCGATCTGAAAGTCTTATTCAGACCTCACACCTTCCCCGCGGAGATGGGAGGCGAGGATCTTGAGCCGCCGGCCAATCTCCTGCCGCCAAGCCGATTCTCGTGTCGTCTTGCATCTGTATAGATTTTTCTGAAGCCATATTACTACGGGCCTCACATGGGCGTCAACGCGGTTGATCCTGTGCCCCAACCGTCACATTCTCGGACATAGAGGAACTCATCATATACGACACGAATTGAGACGATGGTGAGTATTTTCCGACTTTGCTCATCCGGCAATTGTATGGCAATCGCTGCCCAGGATCCCGATGCTTCTCACCGTCTCCGCCCAGATGCCGCGAAAAGGAGTTGAAAGCTGGCCATGTCCGGATCCACGCCCCGCGAAACGAGGTTCCGGTTCGGAATCGATCGTCTCGTTGATTCAGAGTACAAGAACCTGGAAGGCAAACGGCTCGGCCTGATCACCAACGAAACGGGTCAGACCTCTGATCTCGTGCCCACCATCGATGCTTTGCGTGAGCACCCCAAGCTGAATCTGGTCGCCCTCTTTGGTCCCGAACACGGAGTTCGGGGCTACGCGCAGGCAGGGGCCCGGGTCTCATCAAGCCTTGACCCGGGAACGGGACTGCCTGTCTACAGTCTCTACGGAGAGAACCTGAAACCGACCCCTGAAATGCTGAGTGAGATTGACGCGATCGTTTTCGATATCCAAGACGCCGGAGTCCGGTTCTTTACCTACATGTCGACCCTCGCCCATGTCATGCAAACCGTTGCTGACACGCACATCGAGATCGTGGTCCTTGATCGGCCAAACCCCATCACCGGAACCCGGGTTGAAGGCTCCGTGCTCGATCCGGATTTTGCCTCCTTTGTCGGGCTGTACCCCATCTCTCTGCGCCACGGTATGACTGTCGGAGAGATGGCTCTCATGTTCAACGAAGCCTTTGATATCGGCTGCAAGTTGAGCGTAGTCCCCATGGACGGATGGAAAAGATCCTGGTGGTACGATGAAACGGGAGCCTTCTGGGTGCTGCCCGGCCCGAACGTATCTACACTTGATTCAGCCACGTTGTATCCCGGCACGTGTCTGATAGAAGGAACTAATGTGTCGGAAGGCCGAGGCACAACCCGGGCCTTTGAAAACATCGGTGCTCCCTGGATTGATGCCCGCCGGTGGTGGCATAGCATGCGCGAACTCGATCTGCCGGGCGTCGCCTTTCGACAGGCCTACTTCATCCCCACCTTCCATAAGTATCAGGGAGAGTTGTGTGCGGGCCTGCAACTGCATGTGACCGATCGCGATGCCTTCCAACCCGTCCCCACCGGACTGCACTTGATCGCCACGCTCAAGTCGCTGTACCCTGATGTCTTCGAGTTCCGTCCCCACTTTGACAGACTGATGGGCACAGATAGCGTGCGCAAGCGCCTCGAAGCCGGAGACAGTGTAGAATCCATCGTGGCGAGTTGGGAGCCTGACTTAGAGCGATTCCGTCGGCTGAGATCCAAGTATCTTCTCTACTAACGAATCATTGAAGCGGCAACGAAGCCATAGAAAGAGCACGCACTGATCACAGAGTTCGGCCGGGGTCGCTTCGGTGACCCCTTTTGTCATCTCCGGGCGACAGGTTCAAGATGCCCTGTGACAGGGCCCACCCGTCCGACCAAACTGAGCTTTGGCTCCCTGTCTCGCGTTTTCTCTCCCCCGGTCTTTCTCACACGCTCAGTCTCATCGATTCGCCTTCCCGACACGACCATGATCCGAACCGCTTCCTGACCCGGACGAGCACTTGCAGGTAGCGGATACGAAAAACCGAATACGGAATCGAAGCTGGTTTATCATCCTTCCGGAAGGAGTGTATCTGATGCGCATCCTGTTCCTCGACCTCGACACTTTACGTCCGGACCACTTGGGTTGCTACGGGTATCACAGAAACACTTCGCCTACGATCGACCGCATCGCCTCAGAAGGAGTGCGCTTCAACAACTATCATTGCTCGGACGCCCCGTGCTTGCCTTCGAGAGCGGCTCTCATGACCGGGAGATTCGGTATCCACTCCGGAATCGTGGGTCACGGCGGCACGGCAGCCGATCTGCGTCTTGAAGGCGCCTCTCGGGGCTTTGCTGACCTGTGCGGGCGTCACAACCTGCCGACCTTTTTGCGCCGGGCGGGTCTGCGCACTGTCACCGTCAGTCCCTTTGCCGAGCGGCATTCCGCCTGGTGGTTTTACGCAGGCTTCAACGAGATGTACAACACGGGTCAACGGGGCATGGAGTCCGCTGAGGACGTCACACCGACCGCCGTGGATTGGATTCGCCGCCATGCACGCCAAGACAACTGGTTCCTGCACATCAACTACTGGGATCCGCATACTCCCTACCGCGCTCCCGCTGAATTCGGCAATCCGTTCGCCGAGGACCCATTGCCCGCCTGGCTCACTGAAGAGGTGTTGATGCAACACCGACAGATGGTCGGGCCGCACAAGGCCAGAGAGATCAGCATGTACGACAACAAGACCAACCCTCGCTACCCGCGGCATCCGGGTGAATTGTATGACATGGCAAGTCTCAGACAACTCATCGATGGCTACGACTGCGGTATTCGCTACATGGACGGACATATCGAGCAACTGATGAACGAACTTGAGGCGGCCGGCGTCCTCGACGACCTGATA
>JBMNSS010000071.1:0-13060 GCA_050945315.1 Limnochordia bacterium
CAGCCTCGCCAACAACATGAACGAGAGAATATTACCCACTCCGCCAGCCTCTTCCCCTTTGCATTCTACTGGTTCTCGTATCACAAAAACGCGTCACCCTGCATGCAATATTGTAGCCCGCTGGAACTGGGGGTCACACCGTGAACACACACCGACGATGCCTATGGTGTACTGAGATCACCTCAAACCCTCACCTATGTCCACAATGTCAGGACGGCGAACGCCGAATATCCTATACCCGTCTGCTCCTGGCCTGCCGCTCCTTGCTGTGTCATCGACACTCGGGCCGGTCTCTTTTTCGCCGCCGTCTGATGCTCATCATGAGTATACTTCGCCAGCACCCACGGATGGGTTTGAGCTTGATTTCAGTTCTTTTCCGCCGGCGTCAGCAGGGAGTGCAGATAAGCCACGTCTTCACGGACGAGCCGATCTACGGCATCACCCGTTAAATCGCCCCGCGCGGCTGGATCACTATACTCAGCCGTCAAGCAGATCGGGCCCAAAAAGCCGCGTTCTTGCAACAGACGGATCGTCTTGCGCCATGACACATAACCGTGGCGGCCGGTCGTCCAGTAGATGCGCCAGGCGGCCTCTTGGGCTTCAGGTCCGTTGGTGCGCATGCGAAAGGCGCTCTTAACATTGACCATGCACAGATGAGACCAGACTATATCCAGAGCCATATCCTCGGGTTCTCCGGACAATCCGCAATGGGCCACATCCAGCACGGCACCTACATGCGCGGGATCAAATCTCTCAATAAGATGCATGACCCCGATCCCACTGCCGATAAACTTGTTGCAGTGGTTTTGCACACCGATTTTGACTCCGTGGCGCTCCAAGGCGGGCATCAGTCTCTCATAGCGTTCCTGTATGCGACGGACGGATTCCATATACCCGAGCTCGAGATCCACAGGTTCACAGACCCGGATAATCGGCACCCCGGCGGCCCCGCAGGCGGCGACGATCTCTTCGTCAGCTGTAGCCGCCACACTGTATATGCGCTGTCCGTAGCGTTCAAGCTCCTTTGCTGCCCGCGGCAACTCAATCAGCACATTCTCCGGTGTGACCGGATAGCCCGGCCTAACCGGAAGCTCCAGACCATCTACACCAAACGCAGCCAGTTTCTCACCAATCTCAGCGATACTGCATTTCCACGGCTTCGTAAAGACGGTAATCGGATTCACCGGCCGGGCCTCCTTTTAATCAGCGATGATGACCTGATGATGTACCTTCTTTCCCTTTCGCATAACGAGACGTCCTGCCGAGAAGTCATCCGGGCTGATGGGCTGATCGGCTCGCTCGACGGTCACATCGTTGACATAGATGCCGCCTTGGTCGACCAAGCGACGTCCCTCGCTCTTACTGGCGATCAGACCTGTCTTGAGTAGCAGATCCAGAACCGAGATTCCGCCGGTGACCTCTTCTTCGCTGATCTGAGTGCTCGGCATCTGACTCGACAGAGTCTCCGAACCGCCAAATGCAGCCTCGGCAGCTTCTCTGGCCCCTTCAGCCGCCTCCAAACCATGAACGATCCGAGTCGCTTCGAAGGCCAGGACTTGTTTGGCCTCGTTGATCTGTTCTCCCTTCAACGAACCCAGACGTTCCACCTCCTCCAAGGGTAGGAAGCTGAACAGTGCCAGAAGCTGTTTGACATCTTCATCCGCCACGTTTCGCCAGTACTGGTAAAACTCATACGGGCTGGTTTTTTCCGCATCGAGCCAGATCGCACCGCTTTCCGTCTTACCCATCTTCTTGCCGCTGCTGGTCGTCAACAACGTGAACGTTAAGCCATAGACGTCGGCGCCTTCTTTACGGCGGATGAGATCAGTTCCGGCCAAAATATTGGACCACTGATCATCTCCCCCCATCTGCAGACGGCAACCGTGTCTGCGATACAGCTCCAGGTAGTCGTAGGCCTGCATGAGCATGTAGTTGAACTCGAGAAATGACAGACCGCGCTCCAACCGGGATTTGAAGCATTCAGCTGTCAGCATGCGATTGACTGAAAAATGCGCGCCGATCTCGCGCAGCACATCCACGTATTTCAGTTCCAAGAGCCAGTCGGCGTTATCCACCATAATGGCCTGGTCCGGGCCGAAATCCAGGAAGTGGGACAGCTGTTGCCGGAAACGCTGCCCGTTGGCCTTAATCTCTTCGCGCGAGAGCATCGGCCGCATGTCGGTCTTGCCGCTCGGATCACCCACCATGGTAGTGCCTCCGCCGACCAGAGCAATCGGCTTATGCCCATGCCTTTGCATGTGCATCATCGCCATAATGGTCAGAAGATGACCCACATGCAGACTGTCAGCGGTGCAATCAAAACCGATATAGAAGGTGACCGACGAGCTTCCCAACAGCTTCCGCAAATCCTCTTCGTGTGTTACCTGAGCCACATACCCCCGCTCATTCAGCACGTCGAAAACGTTTGTCATGGCTGACGTTGCCTCCCCCAGAGCGATATTCAATATTATCCACACAAGCCCACCTCAGGATCCGCCACGAAGGTCTCCAACAAGAAAAACCCCATCGCAAGGACGAGGGGGCTCGTGGTACCACCTTGACTTCACGCCAAACGGCGCCTCGGTCGGAAAAACAGTCTTTCCGATCTGCTGTAACGGGCGACCCGGCCTTGTCTACTGGGCTTCAACAGGCAGCTCCAGAAGGTAATTCACCGTATGCCGTACTGCCGGCCTCACACCCGACGGCCGACTCTCTGCATTTGTAACCGACACCGACTACTGATCTTCTTTCATAGCCTTTAAGGTAGGTTACCACACCAACCGGTGCCCTTCAAGAGCCCCGACGACATCCATCAATCACTTCATATGCCGCCGCAACTCCAGACTTATTCACTCATACACCGACGTCCGGTGAGTCAAAAGCCTCCGGGCCGAGTTTCCCGGCCTGCGTAGTCCAAGAAGTCTGCGAGTGCTGGGGTGCCGCTTTCGTCGAGTGCGACTTCCCCGGATGGGAGGACAGTCAGCCACCCGGAACGGATCTTGCGATTTTGCATCATCGGTAGATGCCATTACATCGCCGGCACGCTTGACCCCCGCTCATGCGGGCTTAAACAGACCCGGCTTTCGCCGGGCCATTGTCCGGTCTACCAGAAGGCCAGTGCCAAGGCGCCCATCCCGGCGTGCGTGGCAATGGTGCTGCCCATCGGGGCGATGATGATCCGGGCCGGACTGAAACGCTGTCTGATCGCCTCAGCCAGGGCTTGGGCGTCCGGGATGTTGTCCACGTGAGTAATCCCCACCCAACGACCTTGGTAATCGTCGGCTTTGGCCTGCATTGCTTCAAGAAAGGCGGTCAGCATGTTTTTTCGTCCGCGGGCTCTGCCGCAGACCACCACTTCACCGTCTTGAGTGCGGGCAAAAATCTTCATACGCAGCAGCTGCACAACGGCAGCCTCAACCCGTCTTATCCGCCCGCCCTTGACCGCGTTCTCCAGCGTATTCAGACTCACGAAGACTGAGAGACGCTCTCTCATCGCTTCGATCTTCTCTGAAACCTCACTGAGCGAATGACCCAAATCCACCAAGCGTCTGGCCTCCAGCACCATAAGCCCCAAACCCAGCGTTCCGGAGCGGGAGTCAATCACCCTGGCGGTACCCTTAAAAAGATCACGGGCCGTACATGCTGATTGAAAAGTGCCCGACAACTTCGATGAAAGGGTGATGCACAGCACCTCGGCCGCCTTATTTGCCGTTGACGCCGCGCGCTCAAATGCCGTGATGAAGGCATGCGGACTCGGCTGAGACGTTCTTGGGAGATCAACGCTTTGGCGCATCATGGAGGCAAAACTTGAGGGATCGACGGTGACTCCTTCCGCGTACTCTTTTCCGTCAATGATCACCGTGAGAGGTACGATCTCGATACCGAACTCTTGGGCCAGTTCAGGGGGAATGTCACTGGAGCTGTCGGTCACAATTCTAATGCTCAACTGCTACCTTCTTTCTTGGGGTGTACCGACGCGGCGGTTTTAGGGGTAGTTCCGCATCAAACGCATTATACCTGTAGGCGCGGAGGATTTTCTTCAAACCGATGCCATCCCCAATCCGGGCATCGCCGTACCCGTTGAGGGAAGTACAATCCAATGCATCACCATCGGCTGACTGCCCGGGGAAGTCGGGGGCCGCCCCTGACGTTGCTTTTTGGGACAGCCCCTTTGTGTGTTGATCAACCGCCGAAGTAGGCGATCAACCCGTCTCGAATCCCTTCACCGACCATAGTATGATACCGGGAGCTACATAGGAGTTTTTCATCTTCGTCATTGGACAAAAATCCCAACTCAACCAAGAGTGCCGGCATAGGTGCCTCCACGATGACGTAGAAGCCTTTTTTGATCACACCCACACTGCGGGCACCCGTGCGGTCTATCAAGCCGTCATGCACGCAGGTCGCCAGCCTGGGCGAGTTCCAGTAGTAGGTGGTTATCCCTCTGATGGCCGGATTAGGGTTCCAGTCGTTGTGGATGCTGATGAACACATCAGCTTTCTGTTGGTCTGCGATTCGCACCCGCTGATGCAACCGTTCGGTCAGACTCGCTCCGGGACGCAACAAGTGCAGGTTCGGCTCATAGTCACCGTCTCGTGTGAGCACCACCTTGGCTCCCGCATCCTCCAATACGTTCTTTATGGCCATGGCCGCCGCCAAGGTGTTGTCCTTTTCGCGACTGCCGGTCACACCGATCGCTCCGGGTTCGTTTCCTCCGTGGCCCGGATCAAGAACCACCACCTTGTCGGCTAACACGGCGATGGTTTCAGAAGGCGGATCCCTCTCCGACTCCTCGGATTGATGCGGCGGGTCAGCAGGCACCGGGTCGGGAAGCTCCTCTACCGGCACTCCCGCACGGATTAGCGCATACCAGATGAGCAACAGGAACAAGAGCTTAGTCGTGTTACCCGGTTCTATGACAGCCACGCTACCGGTCCTTTCCGCAAAGCTGCTGTGAAGGTGCTGCCGGGTACACAGAGATTTCAGGGTGCCGCCATTATCCCCTACATGCAAAAAAAGCCGGACCAGGAAGGTCCGTGCCCGATCGGCTGCCAACAGACAAAGGAAACACCGCAAGAACGCCCTCTGAGGCATACTTGCGGTCGATTCGACACGTGAGCAATGGAAAATCTGCTATTCTGGCTCCGAGCCGGCAAACACCCCGAATCCCTCTCCGTAAACGCTGCGCACGTCGGAAATGATGACAAAGGCCTCAGGGTCTGTCTCTGTAATCAAGTCGGTCAGCTGACGCAGCTCGCCCCGACTGACCACCGTCAGCAAGACAGAGCGCTCCTGTTGTGTGTACATCCCCTTTCCCTCCAGGGAGGTGACACCTCGATCCAACTGAGCGAATATCGCCGCGCTGAGGGTATCGGCCCTATCCCTGTCCGTGATGATCAAAGCTTGACGGGCATAGGGTATGCCCTCCAACACCACGTCGATCACGAAGCTGGCGGCGACAAGAGACATAAGGGCATATAGAGCCAGTTCCGGACTGAACGCTAAAGCGGCAAACACCAGCACGATACCGTCAGCGATGAGCAGATAAGCCCCGACTCCTTGCCGTCGGGCGCGGTGTTGAAGCAGCGAAGCCGCCACGTCCGTACCTCCCGTGGAGCCTCCGCTGCGGAAACAAAGACCCATCCCCGCCCCTGACAACAGACCCCCGGATATGGCCGCCAACAGCGGATCACGGGTCAAAGGAACCAACACAGGTGCCGAAAGATCAACAAAGAGACTGACAAGCGAGGCGCCTAGAATCGTCTTGAGCGCCATGCTCCGTCCGAGTATGATCAGCGCCAGCACCAACAAAGGCACGTTCAAAGTGATGCTGACCAATCCCACGGGCCAACCCATCCAGTGATGAGCGATCGTGGCCAGTCCGCTGACGCCTCCGGCGGCGATGCGATTGGGAACCAAGAACCAGTTAAGAGCCAACGCCACCAATAGGGACCCGAAGGCGATCAGGAATACATCCTGCAAGGCTCTCGCCAGACGTCTCAGCACATGAGTCCCCTCCTTTGGCCCATCATCCTGATCCTTTCCTGCCTTTCACCGGCCGCGCACGGACACACCGATCCCGTATCCGTGCGGCAAAACCCTTTCTTTGGCCATTTTGTCCCATTCTCGAACCCACTAGCCGGACGGGTCAAGAAGGAAATCGCCAAGAACGCGAAAAAGTGAAGCATAGTCATCCAGGTTGACGCACGGGAAAGGGGACACCGTATCGTGGATCTAATTGAAGAGTACTTGAGGGATATCGCCCCGCGCCTGCCGCGCCATAAGCGATTGAACGTCCTGGACGAATTGCGTCGCAACATCCATGATCGCCTCGCCCAACTTGAGAAAGAGGGATACGAGTCAACTGCAGCCCAGGTCAAAGTCCTGACTGAGCTCGGTGACCCGGGCGAATTGGCAGCCGAGTACGGCGGTGGTCGGCTGATCATTCCAGCCACTCGCTACCACATCTTTAAGGCCTCTGCCGTTGTGCTGATCGCTTTGCACATGATCGCAACGTTTGTCGCCACTCTCATGGATGTGGATGTACTCTTGTTGTTCGTCCGATTTCCTAATCTGCGCGGATGGTCGGCCCACGAAGCGCTCTGGGTCTTGGCCGTACAGGCATTGGCTGATCTGGGCATCGTCACCCTGATCTTCTGGTCCGCCGATCTGACGCTGCCACGGAAGATCACGGGCATGGTGGTCCGTACCCGAACGGCCGAAGCCAAGCCCCATTGGTCCGGGCTTATCCTGCCGTTGATTCTCTTGGGTATTGCCAACATCTGGCGCAATGAGCTTTTTGTAATGTACACGACCAATGCCGAGGTCTGGCAAGAGATACCGATTCTGCATCCGGGATTCGTCCAGACCTACCTGTGGCCGATAAACTCGGTGTTGCTGCTGGCTTTGGGGGTACACACCTACAAGATCATCAGCGGCCCTACGCTGGCTGCCGCCTGTGCGGAACTTGTCTACCGTTTCTCTGTCTTCGCTCTTGCCGGTGCTTTGCTCACCGCCGAGCAACCCTTTGAGCTGAGAATGGGCCAGCTTCAATCACTGGAAGTCATGCTGATAGGGCTGTTTCGCTTGGCATTGTTGGCGGCGCTGTTTTCCAACGCCTTTGCCACATACCGGGCAGGGGCCCGCGCTCTCGACAGAATGAAATAGGCTACTTCCCGGCTCGGCGGCGCGTTCGCCTCCGGGAAAAAGTAGCCTCCCACCAAGCCAACACCCATGCCACCCGATAGACTATGGCATTGGCGTGCTTGATGGCCGGGCCTTTTCCCAGTGCTTTGCCGGTCACGGTCAGAGTGGAGACGATCGGGGCTATGAGAACAACCAAGAGAGGTTGTTGCAGAGAGGAAGCCAACATAGCTCCCATGGCACCGCTCAATGTGCCTGCGATATCTCCCACCAGATCGTTGCAGAAGTTGGCCACCGCATCCGCGCTCCTGACCAGACGCACCGCCTGAGGGGCACCGAAGATCCTCTTGGCAGCCATGGCGTGAAACGGCGATTCCTGAGCTGAAATCACCGCCGTGCCGATAACGTCGAAGAATACGCCGACGGAAACGACGATCAGCAAAAGAAAGGCTGAAAAAAGGGGCGGGATCAGTCCCAAAAAGCCCCTCGTTGTTCCGCTGATAAGCAATGTCACCACGAAGGTCGCTGCCGCGACAAGTCCGACCCTGTGGTAGGCCTGACTCATAGGCCCCCTCCGGACGCTATGACTATGTATGTCGCGAGGCAGAGGTTATCAGGCGGGTTAATACTGTGGCTTAGGTCCAGTAGGTTTTCCCAACAGAGCACCGGCGCGTTTCCGCCTCCGGCGGTTCCCCTTTCAAGCCCTGCTCTGACTCCCGTCAGGACTGGATTACCACTTAGTCCACACTGCAATCCCCGTCTGATATGTCCGCACAACAGCCTAGGAGCTTTCCTCACACTGCAAACCGTATCATAGCCTCTCTTGCAGAACGGATTTCAGGAATTCTTCCATCCCACGCGCCCCACTCAAGGCAGGCTACACTGCACCCCACATAGCGTACTTATTGCGCGCAACACCACATCGCGTGCAGGTTCATTTTCCATGCCGCAGAAGGCGCAAACACCGCGCACATGGATCTCCGCAGAGGAGGGTCCACGCCTACATGCCATTGTAGATCGCCCTGCCTCTTTAACCCTCAGCACCACCCTCAACTGGGCGTTAAGAGCCGGCACCAAAGACTTCATCGATATGCCCGTGACGGATTCTTAGGCCCGCCTTCAGATACGGTAGCAGTGACTAGGATACTGCACCACTGCCTCTCGAAGCCTCTCTATTATATCGCCGCGGAGAGCATTATCGCAATGAGGAGCAAAAAGATACCTGCGCAGGCAGGAACCGACATACTGATCGCCAAACCTCCATGCATGATGGATAACAAGACCATGGTCGGCACAAATCACTTGCGTCTGCTCCGGCGATGGCATGTTACAATGTACAAAGGTTTTTCTCGACGGATGGAGGTCCCGAAGCGCGATGAGATGGCTGAGGACAAGTGATCTCAGCTTTTTTTTCATAGTTCTTTCTGTACTCACCGTCTTTGTGATCTCCACACAGAGTCTCACTCTCATTGCCTCTCCCGCCGCAGAACGCCTGCCGGCCGGCGCGATCTTTCTGGCACCGGCACAGACGCTTTTTATCCGGGATAAGGATCCCCAAAAAACATCGTTACTCTTGTATTCGACAATGATCATGGTCGGTTTGGCTTTCCGGACAATCCTGACCGCTCAAAAGCAATACCTCGGTTACTTCCCCGCTCCCGCGTCCTTGCCCACGGATTACCGTCTGTTTTTCTTGCTACCCGTCTTTAACAGCAAGTACAAAGACTGACCCTCTGCAACTGTCGTATGATATGCCTTTTCACGTAGCGAGACATCTACACACCACAGAGGGGGATACCCATGATTCCTAAGAATGAACGTTGGAAAGCCGTGGCCATCGCCGTGCTCGCTGTCGCCGCCGTCCTCATGATATGGCTGCGCCCGATTCATCTGGGTCTTGATCTGCAAGGCGGCACCAGCATAATTCTCGAAGCTGATACCGATGGTCAACCCTTGGAAAGCGGCACACTGGAGCAGATGATCGGAGTCATCGAACGGCGTGTCAACCAACTCGGTTTGGCGGAGAGTGTCATCCAGCGCCGCGGCAACGATCGCATTGCCGTGGAGTTGCCCGGCTACGATGATCAAGAGGCGGCCATTGCTGCCTTGGGTAAGACCGCTCAACTGACCATGAGTGATGAACACGGCAACGTCATCATCACCGGTGCCGAGCTCAAAGACGCCATACTCTCCCGGGACAACTACGGGCGTCCGGCGGTGGCGGTAACCTTCCGCCCGGACGGCGCTGCCAAATTCGCCGAGTTCACCCGAGCCAATATCGGCCGTCCGATAGTCATCAGCCTGGATGATGAAATCCTGTCCACTGCCGTTATCCAAGACGCCATCACTGACGGCAGAGGGCAGATCAGCGGACGCTTCACGGTTGAGGAAGCCAAAGAGTTGGCTGCCTTGTTGCGGGCCGGAGCTCTGCCGGTTCCGGTGAAAGTGATCGGAGCCCAGACCGTCGGTCCCAGCCTGGGCCAGACTTCCGTGCAGCAGAGCCTACGGGCCGCCATTATAGGCGTGATCGGCACCGTGATCTTCATGCTTCTCGTGTATCGGGGGCTGGGCGTGGTTGCAGCTTTGGCTCTTTCCATCTACGGTATCTTGGTGGCCGGCGGACTTATGGGCATGGGTGCCGTCCTCACCCTGCCGGGGATTGCCGGTTTGGTCCTTTCCGTCGGCATGGCCGTTGACGGCAACGTTCTGATCTTCGAGCGAGCCAAGGAGGAGTATAAGAACACAGGCAACGTCTACGCATCGATACGCAAGGGATATGAACGAGCGATGACGGCTATCATTGACTCCAATTTGACCACCGTGCTCGCCGCCGTGATCCTCTTCTTCCTGTCAACAGGTGCTGTCCGGGGCTTTGCCGTTACTCTCGGCATGGGTACACTGGCCAGCTTCCTCACAGCCGTTACGGCGTCACGTATTCTGACCTACATCCTGGCCGGCATAGGCCTGGACCAGCGTCCGGAGGTCTTGGGTCTCGCCACGAGGTTTAAAACCACCAACTGGAACGTAGTCGGACGTCGCAATCTGTCCTTCGGCATCTTCGGAATACTGATTCTCATCAGCTTGCTCGCCATGGTGACGAGAGGTTTCAACTACGGCCTCGATTTCGCCGGCGGCACGCTCGTAGAGGTGCAGACAAGCCGCAGTCTCAGCCTGTCGGAGATCGAGAAGCACGCGGGGAACGCCGGCATTTCCAGCGTGCTGATCCAGCCCAGCCAGGAGTCTTTCTCACTCAAGGGTAAGGATCTGTCCAGGGAAGAGATCGACCGACTGTTGGACTCACTCAAAGAAGAAGGTTTGGAGCCTAGTCTGACTCGGCAGGAGTACGTAGGTCCCACCATTGGGCGTGAACTCCGCGAAAAGGCTGTTTTGGCGCTGCTTCTGGCTTTACTCGGACAGATCATCTACGTCAGTATCCGTTTTGAATGGCGCCTCGCCGTTGCGGCCGTGGGCGGCCTGTTAAACGACGTACTGGTATTGACGGGTCTGTTCGCTCTGCTTCAGCTCGAGATCGACAGCACCTTCGTCGCCGCTTTGCTCACCGTCGCCGGTTATTCCATCAACGATACGGTGGTCATCTATGACCGCATCAGGGAAAACCGCAAGCTTAACCGGGACGCCAAGTGGGCCGATCTGGTCAATGACGCCATCAATCAGACGGTATCCCGTTCGATGAACACGGGCCTGTCGACGTTGATCGTCTTGATTGCGCTGCTGTTTTTGGGTGGCAACACCTTGTTCAACTTCAGCTTGGCTCTGTTCACCGGTATTGTGGTGGGCACCTTCTCGTCGATGTTTCTCATCAGTCCTTTGGTTGCCGTCTGGCATGACGACAAAGGTACTCGCTCGAGGCGATAGACGCTGGTACAGACACACAGACAACGGAGGGGACCCTGGTTCGTCCCCTCTTTTTGTTGCTGAGGTGGCCTTTTTCGGGCATAATTAGTAACGATACGAAGGGACGGTTCAGTTATGCCGACATCAAGGCGACCTCAACGCCCATCACGCGACCCGGGCGCTCGGCGATCATCATTACGCAAGACTCAAGATTCGGCTTCTTACGATTCTTCCCAACTGATGCAAGACTATATAGAAAAACTCATCACCGCCAGAGGTGAGGAGCTGCAGACGGTGGCCCAACGGATGGCCCGCTATGGTAATGATGCCGTCTCTGCCGTCGATCGCCTGCTCAACTCGCGCGACAGACACTTGCGGCTGGCCGGCACCCTGGTTCTGAGTCACGTCAACCACCCTCGGGCCGTGCCCGGACTCATCCATGCTCTGGGAGACGAGGACAACGTCGTCCGCCTTCAAGCCGCCGCGGGATTGGGGCGCTATAGGACGCGCCAAGCCCGCAACGCCCTGCTTTCAGCCTTTCCCGACAGACTGCCGAGTATATCGGTGGCGTTGCTCCGCTCCATGGAGAACATGATGACGCCGGAGATGATGCAAGCTCTGCGAGCCGTGGACGATCAGCAACTGGCGCCCCGGGTCCGCGCAGAGATGGACAGAATGCTGACCCGCTCACAGATGAAGCTTGAAAGGCAACGCACGCGGCCTTCGAGTGCCAGATCCGCTCCTTTGGCCACGGCACCGTGGCTGAGCCGGCTTCCCGGAGGACTGTGCGTCGGACGCGCAGTCCCGGGGCTTGAAAAGACCGTCGCGGCCGTCTTGGCTTGGCGCCTGCCCGGTGCCGGGATCATAGGCTTCGGCGACGGATTGGTGCGCTTTACGCTGGCCAAGACAGACATGCCGCAACTTGTTCAGGTGCGATTGCTTCAATCGGTGTCACTCGGCCTCGAACGCAACCCAGACGTGAAGCTGACTGAAGACCGAAACGTCATTAGAACCCTGTATGAGTTCGCCCACACCAAAGGATCGCAGTCTCTGCTGATCACCGGTGATATGGCCGCCGTTGAGGCCCGGCTGCTCGGCCGACGGCTGGGATTGCGTAGCGCCAGACCTCCCGGCTATGCTCACACCCTACGTTTGCATGTTACGGAGCATGAGGTGTTTGTCGAGTTTTTGAGCCCGGACGACTATCCCACGGTCCGGAATCTCGAACCCCTGTCCAGATCCCTGGCTGCCTGTTTGGCAGCCCTCAGCGTTTCCGGCGCGAGAGACACCTTCTGCGATCCGTTTTGCGATGACGGGAGTACGGTGATAGAGCGCGCTCTTTTGGGCCCCTGGGCCAAAGCCTACGGGTTCGTCATATCAGCCTCAGGTGTGTCGACGGTCCGACAGGCCTGGGGAGTCCTGGCCCCCTTGAGCGAAAACCCGGTGGAATCAGTCCGATTTTCCGACTGGCAACAGGGGCGGCTGCCTCTTGAGGATGACAGCGTTGATGCCATCGCCTCTGTTTTGAACCGGGAAGTACTCGGGACGCTTGAGCAACATCATGTGACGGAAATCTGCCGTGTACTCCGACCGGGGGGGCGGATGGCCTTCCTGTCGGCGGACGGTGCGGGTCTCATTGAGCAACTCCAAGAGCACGGACTGATAGAGAATCAAGTGATCACCCTGGGTGAACCCACGCTCGGACAGATCGTCGTACTGACAAAGTAAGAGGAGGGCGATGGCCATGGGCCCTGCTTACCGCCATCGCCCGGTGACTCAAAGCGCCTGCTCCCCGCCGACCCACACCCTGCAAACCCGGGAGCTCACATCAAAAGGATGTCCCGACCACAACACCAGATCAGCGTCTTTGCCCGCTTCGATGCTGCCGATCCGTGAGTCAAGTCCCAAAATGCGCGCCGGGTTGATCGTCAATGTAGCCAGTGCCCTGTCTTCCGGCATTCCCGCCTTGACAACCAGTGCGCCCACAATCGGCAATTGCTCTATGGGTACTACGGGATGATCCGTGGTCAATGCCACGAGCACGCCCGCTTCATCCAGAATC
>JBMNSS010000072.1:0-12957 GCA_050945315.1 Limnochordia bacterium
GTCGGTGGTCACGCAACCAGACAAGCCTCGAGGACGAGGCATGAAAGTGCGTCCGACCCCGGTAAAAGAAAAGGCCCTCGAGTTGGGGCTGCCGGTCATGCAACCACAGCGTCTTAGCGATCCCAAATGGATAGCCGCCATGTATGAGCTGCAACCTGAGATCATCGCCGTGGTGGCCTTTGGGCAATTCCTGCCGAAGGTGCTGCTGGAGTTGCCTCCAAAGGGTTGCATCAACATTCACCCCTCGTTGTTGCCCTTATATCGCGGGGCGAGTCCCATACAGCAAGCCATCCTCGATGGGGCAGATGAGACAGGGGTCACGATTATGTACCTCGATGAAGGGATGGACACGGGTGACATAATCTCCCAAGTCAAGGTACCGATCAGTGAAGAAGATGATGCAGGTATGTTACATGACCGTCTGGCGAAACTAGGAGCGGATCTCCTTGTCAACACGCTGCGACAGATCGTGTCCGGTACAGCGACGCGCCATCCGCAAGATCACGCACTGGCTACGGTGACAAAGCGTCTACGCCGCGAAGACGGCCGAATCGACTGGCGTTCAGATAGCTCGACGGTGGCGAACCAGGTAAGAGCCTATACTCCTTGGCCCGGAGCGTTCACGACGCTGGATAACCGGCGAATCAAAATCCTGAAGGCCATCGCCAAGTCGCATAAAGTGAAGACTGCTCCCGGTTGCGTCGTTTCGCTCTCTGATGATGGCCTGGAGGTGGCTTGCGGTCAGGGTACGTTATTGATCAGACAGCTGCAACCGGAAAGCAGCAAACCCATGCCTGCATCTTCCTTTGTGCGAGGCTATCGCATAACAACCGAAAGCTGTTTCACATAAGAGCGAATGGAGGGATGTCTCCGTCATGTTTTGGCCTTATTATGACCCGACCATCTTGGTCTTGATTCCCGCCATGTTGCTGGCTATGTGGGCTCAATTGCGGGTAAAAACAACATTCACTCGCTACAGCCAAGTGCCGTCTCTTCGCGGACTCAGCGGAGCCCAGGTAGCAAGAAGCCTGCTCAACGCCGCCGGTCTTCATGACGTGGCCGTTGAGCCGACGCGGCACCATTTGGGTGATCACTATGATCCGCGCCGGCGCCGAATACGTCTGTCTCCGGAAGTGTATTCGAGCACGTCACTTGCTGCCATCGGTGTGGCCGCCCATGAAACCGGGCACGCACTGCAACATCACCGCAACTACGTACCGTTGCAGATTCGCAATGGTATTTACCCCGTGGCAGCCTTTGGCTCCAACGCTGCCTTTCCTTTGGTCTTACTGGGGCTGTTGACGGGAGCCACCGGGCTTTTGACCTTGGGTATTTGGCTTTTCATCGGCGCCCTGGCCTTTCAGGTGATCACACTGCCCGTAGAGTTTAACGCCAGCAATCGAGCTATCCAGCTGCTGAGTCAAGGCGGGTATGTCCAAGGCCATGAAGCGGGCGGCGTGAGAGCTGTATTGCAGGCAGCCGCACTGACCTACGTAGCGGCAGTGGCAGTAGCCATCAGTCAATTGATCAGACTCTTCATCCTTCGTGGTCTGGCCGGCCGCGACGACTAGGTCACAGAGATAAAGGTGGGGCATCATGATAACAGTGCTCCTTGCCGATGACAACACGCAACTGTGTGATACCCTAAAAGACCACATCAATCAACAGGAAGACATGGAAGTAGTGGGTATCGTAAGCGACGGTGAGCAGACTCTCGAGGCGTTGAAGCGCCGTTGTCCCGATGTCCTATTGCTCGATGTCACAATGCCTCGTTTGGACGGATTAGGCGTCCTGGAGCGACTGCACACCGAGGACTCCGGCAAGCCATGTGTCGTTGTACTGACTGCCTTAGGCCGTGACGATGTAGCTCAAAGGCTCACACAGCTCGGCGCCCGGTACTTGATGGTGAAGCCCTTTGACCCCGATCTTTTGATAGAACGGATCCGTGAATCCGTCGCCTCCGAGCGATATGATCCGCTCCTGACTATGCGCCGACAGAGAGCCGATTCATCTGTGTTTGAGCACGAAAACCGCGTAACGAGTCTGTTGCATGAGATGGGTGTGCCTCCGAATCTCAAGGGATACGGATATCTGCGCGAAGCAGTGCTGACAGCGATATCCCATCCGAGGCTTCTACATGGGGGGCTCACAACGGAGCTTTATCCGTCAATAGCCAGGAAGTACCGCACAACGCCAACCGGCGTAGAGGCAGCTATTCGTCACAGTATTCGCGTGGCCTGGAACAACAACCGATCCTTTCTGGCAAAGATTACCGGCACCGCCGGCGTACCGCGCAAAACCTTACCGCCCAACTCCTTAGTGATATCTCGCCTGGTAGACGTTGTTTTGGACTCACAGTGACAGCGGCATGCTTACGGCGGCACACTTGAGCGATTGCCACATCAAGTTGCCCCTGCCTGTTTCCGCTCCGTATCGTTGCCTCTTGCGACTGCCATACTAAGCTCGCGGCAAAAAGGAGGGGACAGCAAGCATGCCCAAGAAAAAGATGCCCAGAAGCGTCCAACGAAAACAGGAGCGTCAGCAGCAACAGCAGCAACAGGAACAGTTCGAATCAGCCCAGGAAATGCAACCATACCCACAGGGGAACGCCAACTGGGAAGTAGCGGAGGAGTTGGGCGAGCAGGGACAACAGGCCGCTCAGCAGGGGCGCAAACGTCAGTTCCAGCGCCAACGCAGGCCTGAGGAACGGTAGCGGAATCCTCTGAAGGGAATAGCCGAAGCACCCACTTGTGGGTGCTTCGGACGATCCAACAGACAAGACGAGGGGCTGCCCCCACGATCACCCGTGGGACAGCCCCCTGACTGGTCGGGGTGAGAGGATTTGAACCTCCGACCTCTGCGTCCCGAACGCAGCGCTCTAGCCAAACTGAGCCACACCCCGTCAACTCAACCAAGTGTCATTATACGGTGGCACTGCCGTCGATGTCAAGCCACTTGACGAAATAATGATGCTAGGCAAGCGGATTGTTGTGGATGTCGAGACGTTCGGCAGCGAACTCGTAGAATTTCCTCAAGGTATTCCGCAGTCGCCTCGCATAGTGTGTGCTATAACCGTCACCCCGTAGGAATTGCGCTACATCGGCGGCCGTAGCCCGATCTGCCAGAAACCGCAAGAAACGACTGGCGTCTCCGACGTAGGCTTCTTCGGTCTTGATACCTTGCTCCCAAAGGTATTCGGTATATGCGGTCAAGAAATGCACTCGCTGAGTCTTGTTCAACGGCCTCCACTCCTTTGTATAAGCGGATGCTAGTCTCTCACAAACTGACCGCGACTATGCCGACGAGCCTCGCCTGATGACTATCGGAGAGAGGAAACCGCCGAGGAATGAAGAATTATGGCCAAAGCCCCCTCTGGATTCCGGCGGCTGGCTTGCCTCAACTGGGAGGTCTTGAACTTGGAGGTGGATTCGGGTTTGCCCAACATATTGGGCGCTGAGATCGCAGAGATTACGGATTGGTTTATTGCCCTCGGTGAACCGCGGTATCGTGCCGAACAGATTCTGGATTGGATCTACAAGAAGTCCGTCTACTCGTTCGAGATGATGTCGAATCTCCCAAAGGGGCTTCGCGATACACTGTCATCCCGTTTTCACATCAGTCTGCCTCAGGTCGTTAAGACACAGATCTCACGCGACGGCACCAGCAAGTCGCTCTTGCAGCTGGCTGACGGCCAACACATCGAGGCCGTCGTGATTGAAGAAGGCACCCGACTGACAGCCTGTCTGTCCTCACAGGTCGGATGCGCCGTAGGATGCAGTTTTTGTGCAACGGGTCTTTCGGGTTTCTCGCGCCATCTCTCAGCTGCTGAGATTGTCGGACAATTGCTCGTCCTTCGTGCGCAACGCGCGGAGGGATTGACCAACGTAGTGATGATGGGCATGGGTGAGCCCTTAGCCAACTACACCAACGTGATGAAGGCCATTCGCATTATGAATCAACCGGAAGGACCGGCCATGGGCTCCCGACGTTTCACGATTTCCACTGCAGGTGTCATACCCGGCATTGAGCGTCTTATGAATGAGGATTTGCAGGTCAATCTCGCCGTATCGTTGCATGCTCCTGATGACAGACTGCGTGATCAACTGGTACCATTGAATAAGACGTATCCCATCGCGAGCTTAATCGCCGCATGTAGGGAGTATGCTGTGCTTACAGGGCGTCGAGTTACATTTGAGTACGTCCTATTGCGGGATGTAAACGACTCACCTGATCATGCCCAGGCCCTGGGCAGGTTGCTCCGGGGATTCTTGTGTCACGTCAATCTTATCCCGGTCAACACCGTTGATGGGCTGGCTTACAGGCAACCCGCACCCGGAGTGACCGAAGAATTCGCCCGGGTTGTCGCTTCTCATGGCGTTCGTGTGAGCATACGAAAGGAAAAAGGCGCCGATATTGACGCCGCTTGCGGCCAGCTGCGCCTTAGGGACGAGGTGAGGGCTTTTTGAGCCTGCTCTTACGTGTGGAAAAATGGCTCGAAAGCAGGATTGAACGCTTCTTCGGCCCACGTGAATGTGTACAACCCATTGAAATCGCTCGTCTCATGGTTCGAACCATGGAAGACCAGCGACGTATCAGCGTGCAACGAACTTATGTGCCTAATGATTTCGTGATTTTTGTCAGTCAGGATGATTTGGTCGAGTTACAGGCTTTTGCCCACACCCTGGAACAAGACTTGGCCAATCATGTCAAGGCGGCTGCCCGGCGTCACAACCTGGCTTTCCCCGGTCCGGTCAGTGTGGATTTTAAGTCGGACAGTGACCTCAATCGGGGACAGGCGCGCGTGCAAGCCCAGTTTGTCGAGGGCGACGAGATCGAAGATCTCTATGCACATAGGGAAGCTGAGACTCGCTTTACCGAGGCTCCTGAGTCGACGATGATGTCCATGGACAAGACCAGAGGGTATAAGAGTCTCGTCACCGACAGGCCCGCCACCTGGCAAGTTACGGTGGATGAAGGTCCTGATGCGGGAGCCGTTTTCAGTATCCGTTTGCCCGCCACGATCGGCAGACGGCAAGATTGTGACATCCAACTCCATGACCCCAAGGTATCTCGCCTGCATGCTCGGCTGGAAATGGGAGCGGAAACGCCGGTAATCATCGATGCCAACAGCACCAATGGCACTCGACTCAACGGCAGACTCGTACGACGCGCTTCTGTGGGGCCCGACGATCGAATAGAAATAGGAGCCACACGATTGAAGATCGCCCCGGCGGGAGGAGAGTAACATCGAACAGCTCTATTGGATGGGCAGACTAGCGATGGCCGTTCTGCTTTTCATATTCCTGTTGCGCCTGGCTGTGGTTCTCTCGCGCTCATCCACGGCCTTGGGCTCGGCACAGCCTTCGTATGGTTCGAAAAGACTTCAAGACGGGTTGACACTACGGTTGTTGCAAGGCGACAACCGGGTGTGGGTGAAGGATTCTCATGAAGAACAGCCCCTTGAAGTCGGAGCCATTGTGACCTCCATGAATGAACTCTCCTTGGGTAGAGCCCCGGGAAACGATATCCGACTCGAAGACCCGTTTTCCTCGGCTTTTCACGCTTGCATCCGCAGACAGCGTCACGGCTTTCTCATAGAGGATCTGGACACCACCAACGGGACAAGAGTGAATGGCGTACGCATCCGCACCCCAGTGCGGATAGAAGAGGGAGACATCATTGACGTGGGCTCAACAAGCTTTGCAGTTGAGTAGACTCTCCGCAAAGAGGCGTTAGTACGATGCTGTGGCGTAAGAAGGATATCGCTAAAGGAGTGTACGGCGTGAATATAGGGGCCGCCACCCACGCCGGTCTAATACGCGAGAAGAACGAGGATGCCTACTATGCCATGCCCCCTCTTCTCGCCGTGGCAGACGGCATGGGAGGCCACGCTGCAGGTGAGATCGCCAGTCAACTGGCCGTGAACACACTCGCCGCTTGGTCATCGTGGGATGATCCGGAGCAGGATCTTTGGTTGTGTATCCAGCAGGCCAACACAACGATCTATCAGTATGCCTATTCCAAACAAGCCTATGAGGGTATGGGAACGACACTGACGGCGGTTCATCTGTCACAAGAGACCCTACACTGGGCTCATGTAGGCGACAGCCGTCTCTATGTGATGCGCGACGGTGCCCTCATGTTACAGACCCAGGATCATTCGGTGGTGGCGGAACTGCAACGCAAGGGAAACCTCACGGAGAACCAAGCGCGGTTACATCCGCACCGTAACGTGCTCACCCGGGCCCTTGGCATAAATGAAACCGTTGATGTTGACCAAGGCAGTCTGCAACTTCGACAAGGCGATCGACTTTTGATTTGTACCGACGGTTTACACGGTTGTGTCTCGGATGAGCACATCGCCAATATTTTGACAGAGACAGTCCAACCACAGGCGGCGGTGACCAATCTCATCCATCAGGCAAACCAGAGAGGCGGACCGGACAACATAACTGCCATCGTAGCAGACATTACTGGAGGCGATCTCCGGTGAGGGGCGGCTTGTTTGCCTTAGGTTTGGCTTGCGGCTCCTTGGCCCAAGTCCTCATGCACCTGGCTACCGGAGAGCTACAAGGCAAGCCGGCCGCGGCCCTCGGACTGTATGCCGTTTCATTCATTGTCTTGTTTATCTGGGTGGGTCGCCGGGGAGATGCCTTCTTCCTGCCTATCATCACTGCTTTGTGCGGACTTGGCCTAGCCGAGATATGGCGCATAGACCCAAGCAGGGGCTGGCAGCAGGTCCTGTGGATAGTCCTGGGGACCGTAGTCTACGGTATTACTGGCCGTTTCCGCAGATGGAATGCTCTGGCTGACTTGAAGTATGTCTGGGCTCTGCTGGCCACCATCATGCTGCTCATCACCCTTGTCTTCGGTGCCGAGGTCGGGGGTGCCCGGGCTTGGTTGCGCATCGGCAGGTTCAGTATGCAGACATCGGAGATTGCCAAACTGCTCGTGGTCATCTCATTGGCCGGTCATCTGGCCGGATCAAAAGAGTTCCTGGCCTCCCCGGGGCGCCGCATCGGTTTTATTCGCGTTCCGTCCGCCCGCCATCTGGGACCGCTGCTTTTGATATGGGCCGTTTCCATGATGATGTTCGTCGGACAGCGTGATCTGGGCGGAGCGATACTTCTTTTCGGAGTCTTCGTCCTCATGCTTTACGTGGCCAGCGGACGGTTCATTTACCTCACGTTGGGCGTGTTGTTGGCGGCGGCGGGTGGGGCCGCGGCGTACGTGACGTTCAATCACGTGCGCGTCCGGTTTCTTGTTTGGCTTAACCCTTGGCGATACTACGAAACGATAGGTTACCAGATCATCCAAGGTCTTTTTTCTCTGGCCGCCGGAGGTATAGCCGGCACCGGATTGGGCTTTGGCTCCCCGTATCTTATTCCGGCAGCCGCCAACGACTTCATTTTCAACGCGCTTGTGGAGGAACTGGGCCTCATCGGTGCCACCTTCATCATTGCCATGTTTATGGTACTGGTGGCCAGGGGTCTGGCGTGGGCCACTGCTCACGGCAACAACGTAGCGGCTTTGGCCGGCATGGGCCTGTCCGTGTTGTTGGGCCTGCAAGCCGTGATCATTATCGGTGGAGTGACCAGGCTGATCCCGGTCACCGGGATCACTCTTCCCTTCTTAAGCTATGGGGGTAGTTCATTGATCTCCAGTTTTGCTCAGCTGGGTCTTATCCACAGCCTTTCAACCACGGCGCCGACCCCAAGTCATGAGGGCTATACCTCGGAGGTGCCGGCGTGGAAGTGACCAGCCGTAGGGTGCTGATTGGCTTTATGGCCATCTTCCTCATTTTGGAGATATGGGTGGGCTACTGGTCGGTAGTTCGTGGACCCGAGTTGGAGACCCATGCCCGCAACCCCCGGCGTATTGAGGCCCAAGCACGGATTCCCCGGGGAGGGATCTATGATCGATACGGCGAAACCCTGGTCGCAAGCGTCTGGGAGAACAACGGCTATAAGAGACGTTTCAGCGGACCCCATTCCTTGTCCCAGACAATAGGCTATTTTCATCCCCGCTTCGGGACGTCCGGGCTGGAGCGCACGTATGACACTGATTTGCGAGGCCGCCTTCTGTCGCGAGGCCTGTTTCTCCGGGACTCGTCTCGCGAAGGGCTCGATATCACAACTACGATCGATACCCATATACAGAAAGCGGCTGAGAAAGCTCTGGGCGGACGTAAGGGTGCGGTAGTCGCCCTCGATGCTGACACCGGGGCCATACTGGCAGCTGCCAGCGTGCCCTTTTTCGATCCCAGCAACATGAGTGAGGATCTGTTTTCGGGTAGTCCCGGGGAGCCCTTATTCAACAGAGCTTTGCAGGGACGCTATCCGGCCGGATCCTCCTGGAAACCCTTGATTCTGGCTGCGGCATTGGAGACAAAGGCGGTAGACCCCGACAGCATATTTCAAGACGCAAAAAGCATCATCGTGGACGGTTACGAGATCCGCAACTATGAGGAAAGGGAGCGTGGTCAGCTCAATCTGACCGACGCCTTGGCATATTCCTCAAACGTCATCTTTGTGCAGATCGGACTGGAAACCGGGGGACGGGCCATCGCACAACTAGCGCGCCAGATGGGGATCCTATCCGCCCCTAAACTCGGCACGCCGGCGGTAGCAAGCCATCTGCCCGACGTAGTAAGTCTTGAGCAAACCTCAGTGGTGGCTGAGATCAGCATCGGACAGGGAGAGACCTGGGTATCACCGCTTCATATGGCCGTACTCGCCGCTACGATCGGTAACGGCGGTTACGTTGTCACTCCATATCTGGTCCGGTCCGTAGGCAACAAGGACATGGCGCCCCTGGTACTGCGCAAAAGGGTCCTGTCCGAAGAGACCGCCAGCTTCGTGGCGGATGCGATGCGCGCCGTGGTCACACACGGTACCGGCACGCGTGCTGCCATCCCCGGCGTGCCAGTGGCGGGGAAAACCGGCACGGCTGACAACCCAGGCGGTCGGGCGCATGCTTGGTTTATCGGATTTGCTCCATACAGTGGAGGTGTGGTAGCTGTGGCCGTGATAATCGAAAATGCCGGCGGCGGTGGGACGCAAGCGGCCCCCGTAGCGGCTCAGGTAATAGAGGCAGCAGTGCACAATCCCATGGGCAGGCGAAGGGAGGAAACGGCCATGCGTTTGCGCACGGCCGTCTATCAGTGATCGGTCAAGTGCTCTCCAACCGTTATGAGGTTTTGGCGCGGGTGGGCGAAGGCGGTATGGCCGTCGTCTACAGGGCCCGCGACACGCTTTTGGGTCGCATGGTGGCTCTTAAGGTGTTGCGATCGCAATACGCCAGTGATCTGGAATTTGTCGAGCGTTTCAGACGCGAGGCTCAAACAGCCGCCAGCCTGTCACATCCTAACGTAGTCAACATCTATGATGTGGGCCAAGAAGACGATATATACTTTATCGTCATGGAGTATGTTGAAGGTCGTAACCTGAAGGAGATCATCCGTCAGGAGGGCCCTTTGCCCAATCGTACCGCTGTTGTCTTTGCCCGGGAGATCTGCCGCGCCTTGGAGGCCGCTCATCGTCTCAATCTTACGCACCGCGATGTGAAGCCCCACAACATCCTCATCACCTCCGACGGGCGAGTCAAGGTCACTGATTTCGGCATAGCTCGAGCGGCGGCCACCTCGTCCTTGACTGAGACAGGAACGGTGATTGGGTCCGTACACTACTTCTCACCTGAGCAAGCCCGGGGAGAACCTGTAGGCACCGCATCCGACATATATTCCTTGGGTGTAGTCTGCTATGAAATGGTCACGGGCCATGTTCCCTTCAGCGGAGACAGTCCTGTCGCCGTGGCACTTATGCATATTCAAGAGCCACCCAAACCACCGCGCCAACTGAACCCCCAGGTGTCACCTGAGTTTGAACGTATCATTTTGAAAGCCATGTCTAAGTCTGAAAGTGATCGCTATGCATCCGCCACGGCCATGCTACGCGATCTACGCGCTCTCAGCGAGGTATATGAAACTTCATCCAAAGACGATGAGATAACTCAACCAATGACCCCGATAGATCCGCTGGCAGTCACTACCATCCAACCGACCTTGGGCACAAACGGTCGGTCGGAGGACAAAGACGCCGGAGCAACTCGCAAGGCGGGGCTGGGAAGGTGGCTGTGGATCGTCGCCTTGGTCTCTTTTTTTGGGGGGCTGCTGTGGGCCGGAAATGCTGTGCCTGATCTGTTGTTTCCGGAGGAAGTGCGCGTTCCTTCAGTTGTCGGCAAGGACGTAAGAGAGGCCGAAGTGGTATTGCGCGAGCAAGGGCTTAAGCTGGTTGAAGAAAGGCAATCCTACAGCTCCAGTGTGCCTGTTAACCACATCATCACTCAGGATCCTCCTGAGAATCGCCGGGTACGCGCCGGACGCAGCGTGTTCGTTGTAGTCAGTTTAGGTCTTGAGTATGTCTCGGTGCCCGATGTCATAGGTCTCACTTTGAATGATGCCAGAAATCGCCTGACACAAGGCGGGCTTACGATCGGTACCGTGAGGGAAGAAGAACGGCCGGATACCGCCCCGGGTACAGTATTGCGTCAGACTCCTGCCAGTGGCAGTCGTCTCGAAAAGGGCGCTTCTGTCGATCTGGTCGTTGCACAGACAAGGCAACAAGAAGACGTGGAAGTCCCCAATCTACGCGGCTTGACGCTTGATGAAGCCGGATCCCGCTTGACTGAATTAGGTTTGCAGATCGGGAAAACCTACGCCGAAGAACCCACCGCCGAGACCGCGCCGGGCAGCATCATTGACCAGAATCCGCCACCGGGAACCGTGGTGGAACCGGGTTCAAGCGTTGACTTTGTATATGCTGAAAAAGAAGGACCCCTCACGGGTGGACTCCTTCGTCTGCCGAGCACGCCCAGGGACACGACCGTCAACAGAGACGTCAGCATTCTGGTTCCGGAAGGACCGGACACGGAAGTGGTAGTGATTGTTGTTGACGATTTCGGCACGCGTGAGGTTCATCGCGAGCTGGCAAGCGGGGGAGCCACGTTGGTGATCCCTGTCAGGGCTCGAGGTGACGAGCCCCTGGTTCGTGTCTATATGGACGACAGACTGGTCAGGGAACTACCGCTCCGATAGTCCTGAAGTTCTTCACATCCGGTACTGAAAGGAGGGCTGCTTTTGACATCTGCAGGCATCACAGGTCTGGTGCTCCGCGCCGTCGGTGGCTTCTATCGTATCGCTCTGACGGACGATACGATCGTCGAGGCGCGCCTTTCGGGTCGAGTGAGGCCCGGCGGAGCCAAAGACCGGCAGGGGCCCGTTCTTCCGGGCGATCAGGTCATGTTGGAGCATTCATCGGCGATGTGGTTGATCACCGATGTCCTGCCGCGCACTAGCGAGATGCGCCGGCCGCCGATTGCCAATGTAGACCTGTGTGTGGTGGTGCAGTCCGTCACGGCCCCCGCCCCCAATGCGGATATGATCGACAGAATCTTGATTCAGGCAACCCACGCCGGATTGGACGCTTTGCTCTGTGTCAGTAAAGGAGATTTGGGTGACGAGGAGTCAATTGCGGCACTGTTGAACCCATACGAGGTCGCCGGGTATCCGCATGTCATCACTTCAGCGGTTTCAGGCCTGGGCATTGACGAACTCGAACGCTTCTTGAAGGGACGTGTGAGTACACTGGCAGGGCCCTCAGGGGTAGGTAAGTCCAGATTGCTCAACAGCGTTTGTCCTGACTTCGATCTGACCGTTGGAGAGATCAGTGAACGCGCAGTACGCGGCCGGCATACAACCCGACAGGTGGAGCTTCTGAGGCTGCCCTTTGGAGGCTGGATAGCCGACACTCCCGGATTCTCGACCCTGAGTTTTGGCGATATGAACTTGAGAGAACTGCCGGCCGCGTACCCGGAGTTTGTGCGCCATGCGGCGGAATGTCGCTTTGCGAGCTGTCTTCATCGCGAGGAGCCCGGGTGTGCGGTGCAAGAAGCAGTAGAAGAAGGCAGGATCGATCCGGGACGTTACCAACGCTATCTACGATTTGCTGAGGAGGTCGAGGCGCTTGAGGCAAGGCGCTACTGAGTCCGGCATCATAGTCGCACCGTCTTTGTTGTCTGCCGACTTCGCTCATCTGGCGGAATCCGTGCAGCAAGTAAGAATGGCTGACTGGCTTCATGTGGATGTCATGGACGGTCGTTTCGTACCCAATATAACCATAGGCGTGCCCGTGGTCGCCGCACTGCGTGCGCACACATCGCAGTTTCTGGATGTACACTTGATGATCGTCGAGCCGGAGAGATATATCGGGGCCTTTGCCGATGCAGGTGCCGATGGGCTGACTGTGCATGCCGAGACCTGCCCGCATCTGCAGCGTGTCCTGCAAGAGGTGAAAGGCAGGGGGCTCAAAGCAGGGGTGGCCTTGAATCCATCGACACCTTTGAGTGTGTTGGAATGGGTATTGGACGATCTCGACCTGATCTTGATCATGACAGTAAACCCGGGTTTTGGCGGACAAGCCTTTATCCCGGCTATGCTGCAAAAGGTGGCCGCCGCCCGAGAGCTTCTGGGTGATCGCGACATCATCCTTCAAGTAGACGGCGGCATAGACAGGAATACGGCTCCTACACTGGCCAAAGCCGGCGCCAATGCCTTTGTGGCAGGCACAGCGGTTTTCGGTGCGGAGGACCCTGCAAAAGCGCTTATCGACCTTTGGAAAGCCGCCGGCGGTATGTAGGATCAGTTGTTCGAATATGACCACAGACATATTTTGTTTTCTGAGCGTGGTTAGAGTCACGAACGGGATTGACTGCCACCCCGGGGTGAGGTATACTTACGACGCAAGACCGTGGACCGAATATACACGGGAAACTGGGGAGGTGAGCACAACATTCCAAGGAGCCTGGTCAGAGGCTCCCACAGTCAGCAATGACTGTCTAAAAAACATATTCTTCCCTCACGGGCATGGCTGGTGTAGACAGACGAACTGGAGCAAGGAA
>JBMNSS010000073.1:0-12923 GCA_050945315.1 Limnochordia bacterium
TCTCCGGGATCTCCCGCTCCGGACAGTATCAGGCGAAAACGTTCGGACGGGATCTCCCCTTTCAACGTTCCAGTCAAGGCCATCTTCAGCAAATCAGCCGGGCCCGCCTGAGTCCGGGCGTCAAATTCAAGCTCCTTCCAGACCCCGTCAACCAGCACTTCGAGACGGACATACCGGTATGCCGTCGGCTGCGTGGTGTACAAGATCACTTCGAAGCTATGCAGGGGACCTTCGGTTTCCCATACCAAGTACTCCTCGCCGTCGCTTAGGCGTGTACGCCGACCGTCATCTCCGAAGAAGCGATCTGCATCGGCGGTATCGTAGTCCCACCCATCGGATGTCTCAATCGTCAGATCCTGAGCCACGAGCCCAAACCAGCCCATTTGTATCGGAGGATCAAGCGCATCGTCCAGTAGCCATCGGTTGTTGACTCGGAATGAAGAGTGAGCTTCACCAAGAAGCCCGGTATCCGAGACAGCCCTGAGGACCAGAGTGTGCCGACCGTCAGCAAGCTGCCTCGTGTCGATCTCAAGATCGTCCGGCACTACGGATCCCCGGTAGAGAAGCTCGTCATCCATCCACACCGTTACATCCACTACGTCAGCATCCTCCGGGCTGACGACGTCAAAGGAAGCAAGGATGCGCCCTCTCACCGTACCCCCTTCACCGGGGTTTTCGATCGTCGCCCTCAAGATCGCCAGTTGCGGGTTGTCTATCAAAAACCGGAGCGTCCCCGGAATCCCCCAATTCGGGAAGTGATCCAGTCTGATCATGCCGTTTTCCGTGGAAAAGCCCGGATCATCCTCAGTGATTACGAGACTGCCTGTCTCGAGAGCTTCGACTCTGTCCACGATGATGCTTTGCACCAATTGGCCGCCCATATCCATGATGAGGGCCCTGTTTTTGAGCGCTTCGCCCTTCGGTAAAGATATGTCCGCCGTCAAGGTATCCGCCGAAGCTCCCGCTTCAATACGAGTAGTGGAGAGAATCCGCCCCACAAAAGGCAGGGCTCCTTTGACCTCGGTATCCCCTGCCGCCAGGAACTCGCCTCGGGGCAGATAAAGCCACCGGACTTGGTCATCCCTGAGCCTAGCATGGCCGAAGCGTCCGCTGAAGGAGACTCCCCATTCTTCTATCTCTCTGACCGTCCACGGGCCATCTTCCATGGTGCTGACCATGATATCCTTAGTACCGTCGGTCAGTTCCACCAAGATCCCCACGGCCATGTCATCTCCGAGCGGCATAAACTCCACCTTTTGGATTCGAGATGTCTCGCGGGCGCCTACGGGTTCGTAGACGGCGACGAAGACGCTCTCCGGGCCGCGGCGGCGTACATCCACAAAAGGCGCCAAGCCCATGCGTCGCATGGCCGGTGCCTGCCCCAGTATATACTCCGTGTCCTTTTGGCCCATGAGGAAGGCCCGCAGCCCGGCCCCTCGTGATGCGGAGATTTCGAAGGAGACGTCTTGATCGGTCTGAAGACTCTCACTGACTTGAAGGTACTCGTGCAAAACGCCGTCCTTGGGTTGCATGGGATCACTGAAGGTGATCTCATAGGGGACATCGAGGGGACCGTGGAGCATCCAGTCATGGATCTCGCCGCCTTTGACCCTGAATATGTCTACCACATAGGAGTCCTGGGCGTCGATCTTGACCAGAGCCAGCGTGCGCCGGTAGAGATCCGGCCGCACCGTGTGGTAGCTTTTTTCCCCGGAGGCTTCTATCACTTGAACGTCTTCGAAGGTAGTCTCAAACATGAGCAGCCGGCCGTCACTGTCAGAGTCGCCGTGGCCGCCGCTTCTGTACCGGGCATCCGGGATGCCGGGCACTGCATCTAAGGAGGCTATGGGCCGCCTCCTGTTAGAGAAGCGCCCGCCTTGATCCCGCTCATCTATCACGACGGTGTTATGAGCTGCCGTAGAGGTATGCCACTCCCTGGTGGATATGTCTCCGGGCAACGGTCTGTACATACCTTCGGAAATCAACTCCAAGTTCTTGGCCCACAGAATGATGTTCAGGGCATCATAGTGTTCATGGCCATGGGTGCCGCCGTAATGGAGGTGAACATATACCTGGTCTTGGTGCATGCCCGTTCCCAGGATTCCGTGACCGCTGCTGCCCAACAGGCGCGGTGCGGCGACTTTTGGAGCTTCAGCCCACCAGGCCTGATACCCCGCCGGTAGGCAATCGTGAAGACCGGCCACCGTTCGATTGGGAAACAGGAGTTTGTTCACTGCCTCTTCCATACGTCGAAACTGGGCGGCATATATCACCCCCAAGTCGAGATTATCGAAGCGGGCTCCGCCGTCTACGACGGTGATCCCGGGTGCGCCTTGGACTTCGCGGCGCGCTTGAATCCATTCGTAGGTCTCGGCGCTGCGAAAACCGGGCGGATCACTGTAGCCCTTTAGAAGTCCGGGGATTAAGAGGGCCATGCCCTGCCAGATGTCCTTGTGATAGGCGGGTGTGCCTTCGTGCCAAAAGCCATCGGCAAAAAACTGGGTGACTATGACCGCGTTGTGCCACCTCACGGCGCGGTGTATATACTCGGGTTCCGGCAATAGCATCCCGAAGTCTATGAGCCCTTCCAGGATGTAGTGCTCGAGATTTCCGTAGGTTTGCGGGTGGTATTTGAACTGATGTTCCACCATATACCGCAGAAGATCCCGTTCTATGTACTCTGATACCCCCGGCTCCTGAAGGGCCTTACTGTTGCCGATCAGATCCCAGGCCCACAACAGAGGCTGGCAGCCCCACAGATCTTGGTAGTACCACTCACCCCACAGACCGTTGGCATCCCATTGCCTCAAGTACGGGATATCGTCTTGGGAGTGTACTCTTCCTTCTCGGTCCACCAAGGGCCACTCAGTGATGACCTCGGCAAAGCGCTTGAGTATGGCCGCGCTTCTGTGGGCATCGTTTTCATTGCCCTGCACGTAATAGCGCATGGCATAGTAATAGGCCTGGAACTTCATCTCGTTGTTCCTGGGATTCAGCGCTCCCCGGTCATCGATCTGCTCCACCAGTTGCTCCAGGCTCATACCGTCGCTGGCCGCCAAGCCTACATCCAAGAGTCTGTCGATGAGCCGGGCGGCGTCTTTCTGCAGTTCTCTGAGCGGCATAATCTGATGAAGCAACCGCGTAGCCGGATGACGATGCCTGGCTCCGTGCAGCACTATCTCTCTCAACTCATCATCACTCGCTCGCGCATACCTCGACACCTCTTTGAAGGCCTGATCTCCCAGATCGAATCGCATCAAAGGCCGCTGGGCACCGCTCCAGACGGTAAGGATCAGCACTAAGAGGGCTATGGGCAAAATGCGCACGTATTTCACGATAAGCTCTCCTTACGATGATTTTCTGACAGCAGCACGTTCCGCTCAGTATTTATAAGGTTTTATACGTAGTGCTTGCCATCTATCAGAATCTTTCGTGGCCAGTGCTCCGTTTCCTCTGTTGCGATGCGGTACAATACCTCTTTGGAGGCTGAGACGCCTCCCGCTACTCGTAGCGGAAGATCGTCCCGCTCTCCATCTGTGCCACGGCGTAGGTCTTGGCTCCGAAGTTCATGAGCCGGCGTCCCGGCTCACCGGAGTAGTGTCCTTTGACGACCTCGCCCACGAAGATGGTGTGATCACCCGTCAGATGAGCGCTGTGCAATCTGCATTCCAAATTGACCAGAGCGCCCTTGATGAGTCCCGGTCTGACCAACTCCGCGGCATCGAATTCAAAGGAGGTGTCCTTCAGCTTATCCGGACCGGAATGCGTGCCTGTGTGGACGATATCCGGGCCCATGCCTTCCTTTGGATAGGCGATGACGAACTCACCCGTTTCGTGAATCACATCGTGCGTATAGCGCCCCACCCCCACGCTGACGGCAAACAGCAGCGGCTCGTGAGAGGTAAACATCGACCAACCCGCCGGCATGATGTTCTGCCGACCGTTACGGTCTTTGGTGGAGATCAAGACAATCCACTCCGGATACTTGCGGCTGACGCATGCTCTTATGTTCTGCGGCAAGGCATTGACCTCCCAACCAGTGATCTCACTTCTCCAAATGTGTGTGACGCCCGCTTGGTCAGCGGGCGTCCACGTTTGTCATTATTGCAGGACCGTGTTGATCTGACGCGCTATGTCATCAAGCACAGACAAAGACAGCGGTGCCTCACCCAGTAGCGCCGGGTAGATTCTGTTGGTCACAATCCGAGTGACATCCTGCAGTCTGTCTGTCGTCAGATCCGGTTTGGCCACCGAGAAGACAGTGGGTATATACTCCGCCCACGGACTCTCTCTGCGCATGGCTGCAAACGGTGCCGTCTTGGTAATATCCATGCGCGGCGACTCAAGCACCCCTATCTGGCCTAAAGCTTCCGCCTGAATCGGAAGGCTGTGCATAAACTTGGCATACTCCTTGGCCAGTTCTTGGTCACTCGCACCTACCGGCACAGAGTAGAAGTGAGCCCAAACCACCGAACCGCGCTGGGAACCCCTGGGTCCGACGGGTATCGATGTCACACCGAAGTCAAGGCTCGGGTTCTGCAGCTGGAACGTCGGTGCCGTCTGAACGCTTTGCACGTGCATGGCTGATTTGCCTGCGACAAACAGATCCTGCCCCATGGCCCGAGAGCGATGTCCGTAGTTGGTCATCAAATGGGACATGAAATCCACTGCCTCAAAGCCGGCCGGAGTGTTGAATACGGCCTCTGTTTCGTCCTCGTTCAGGAAATTGGAGTTGTTGGACACCAAAAAGGCCATCAGATTCTGGTAGTGCGGCCGGGTGACAAATCCATACTGGCTGATCTGACCCTGGGCGTCTCGTTGGGTCATCTTGGCCGCATATGATCTCAGATCATCCCAGTTGCGTATCGCTTCCGGCGCACTGTCTAAGCCGCTTTGCCCGAAGATCTGTTGGTTGTAAAAAATGCTGATGGCGTCAATGGCGATCGGTAATCCATATAGGGTTCCCCCGGATGTCGCCTGTTGCAGAGCATACGGGATGGTGGTGCGCAAATCAACGCCTGACAGGTCCTGAGAAGTCCATGGCTCCAAAAGGCCACCGCCGATGAACTCTCCTGCCCATACCGAAGAGACACGCATGACGTTCGGGGGAACCCCGGCGGCTAGGGAAACCAACAGTTTTTCTCTGGCCGCACCAAAAGGCAGAAACTCATGAGTGACCTTCACGCCGGGACGGGTTTTTGCGAATTCCTCCGCTGCCCACTGAGAGTAGAATTCGATCCACTCGGGACTGCTCCTAAACTCCAGGACCCGTATTTCGGTCATCGCATACACGGGTACGTGGATGAGAAGGGCTAAACACATGAAGAAGACGAGTCGACGAACCTTGATTTCCACTTACTAAGAGCCTCCATTCACAGACATTTTCTTCCGATTGTTAAGTTCGCCGAGGGTGCGGATCTTCCTGTCGGCCAAAGGACGGGTCACGCTTCGGTTTGGCCACCGGTGCCAACCGGACTTTTTCGTGACGTGAAAGAGCCCGGCGGGAGGAGTGCCACCCGCCGAGCCCTTTCCCATGCAACATCCAGTCTGCCAGCCTCCCTTCGCGTCCGATGCTTGTAGCTTGTATACCGTGCACTGCCTCACTCAGACCCCGCGATACGTGCAAGAGTCCTAGCGGGCTGTTGTAGTGACGAACCGCTTTTCGAAAGACCGCAACCTCGTTGTCTTGTCTCTTTCACACCTGCGGTGGGCAATCAATGAGGCGGCCCACCGGGGAGCCGCCTCAAGTAGCCGACGCCAGACGATTTACTGCGGGTTTTCTTTCAAGTAGGCTCGGATGCGCCGCGAGATCTCGCTCACCGCCGTTCTGGGCTCCACCTGATTGTTCCATACCGCGTTCAGTTCGGTGTCTATGATACGCTGCAGATCCAGTCTGTTGATCGACAGAACGCGTGAGGTGGTCTGCATGAGGATGTCGAAGTAGACTTCCGGATTGACCACGCTACTGGACAACCAAGCCAAAGGCACCGGGCGAGCCGGTGTGCGACCGGGCAGTTTGGCCTCCTCAACCGCTCCGGCCGGTCCTGCGTTGTAGGCCACAAAACGCCAGGCCGCATCGAGATCGCGGGTGGTTTGGCTGATGGCGATACCGAAGCTACCCAAGTCCGTCGCATACCGCCCCCCGGGCCTGGGTCCCTTGGGATACGGCACCAAACCGATCTTCGAAGGCGCCTGGGAGAAGTCAGGAACGTAGGAGAACCACCGAGTGGTCATGCCGACTTTTCCTTGAGTGAAACCGACCACGTCAGTGGCCCCGATATTCTGACGGACGTGGCTGGTATACAGCATGGCGGAGTCTTCCCAGATCAGGCTGTGCAGAAACTGCACCGTCTCCAATCCAACTTCACTGTCGTAGAAGATTTCGGTAGGCCGTTTGACATCATCAAACTCACCGCCGCCGTTCGCATAGAGCCAGGTGCGGGGCAGGTGCAGGACGGCACCCACTATTTCAGTTCGACCGTCAACCCCCCTGCGGTTGATCTTCCTGGCCATGTCGCGGAAGGCATCCCAGGTCCAGGCGTCTTTCCTGTAGAGGTCATAGGGATAAGGAAGTCCGGCGTGGTCGAACAGATCCATGTTGTATGCATAGACCGACGGGTTAGCCGTGATAGGCAGGGCATAGATCTTGCCGCCCACCGTGTACACATCAACGATCGGCGGAGCCAAGCGCTCAAACTGGAAGGACGGTGTCTTCTCCGCCAATGGCCGCAGGTCATGGAGGAAACGATCATCCGCAAAGCTCATGATATCCTGCATGTCAAGGGAAAGGACATCCGGTACGGTACCGGCGGCGATCAGCGCGATCAGACGATCGCGGTAGTTCGACTGGACGCGTATGCGTTCCACCTTTATGTCCGGATTGGCAGCCTCGAAAACGGCAACGCTTTCAGCCCGGGCCTGCTCCGTGGCTTCCACCCCGGCCAAATACATGTACTCGATAACGTGCTGCGCGCCACAGGCGACTGCGCTGAAGACAACGATCAGCGCCAAGACTACAGTGACAACTGTACTCGAACGTCTCACGTAATCAGACCTCCCATCAGTGACTCACGTGGTTCCCGCTTAGATGCCGTCTTGGAACAAACCATGCTCTTTAGTCCGGACCTTGGGCTTCGTCCCCTATATGCTCCGGCATGTCAGCCACGACATGCATTTTATACCTATTCTGGTTTCTTGTTGGTTCCCCTTCCGGGACAAAAGCGAGCAACGGCCGGATGGCGCGCCATGATAGCACACGCTTGCCTGCCCATAGTTGCAGGATTTGGATACTGAGTTGTAGCCCCATCCGTCCATGACGGGCATGTCGGAGATGGCATGCCCGGAAAGCCTTCGGCCTCCCCGATCCCTTGGATTCATGGGCGGCACCCGGTTGGCATCCCGCGGAGAAACGGATAAGAATGAGGCATCAGAGAGAGGCGCCATACGGGCCCGTGAGTGTCAAAGACTGAAGCGTGCGGTTCCTATACAGAGCCCCGCATCTCGGGCGGGGCTCCATGACTACCGCATGAACTTGCCACTACTGGTTCAATCCGGTGAAGCTCGCTTCAGTAATATGCAATGCGTCAGCGGCAAAATGTCCGGGAAGCACACGCAACTGGCACCAGTCGGCCTGCACACCTTCCGGCACTTCCGCCGCCAGAATCATCTCATAGCGGCCTTCCGCAATGCCCATCTCCTGAACGGTATAACCAAGCTCCTCCCAGTGCTCTCCGTCCCGAGAGATCAGCAGCTTCAGGGCCGGTTCGACAGCCGTTTCAACGGCCTGGATCACAACTTGAGCCATCCGTAGATTGGGAGTCTCCCAAGTCAGATACTCCTCGCTGTCGCCCCGGCGAATACGGCGGTCGATGCCGCTCAACTCAGTCGGCTCACCTTTGGTATACGTCCAGCCGCCGCTTTCTGAGCTGGTGCGTGAACGACTCACCGTACCAAACCAGCTCGCATCAAGAGGCGCTTGCATGTAATCGGCCAGCTGCCACCAGTTCTCCACTCGAATGGATTTCGGTTTCTCGACAAATGCCGTTCCGGCCCAGATGCTGCAGGTCAAGGTGTGCCGCCGATCCGCCAGTCGCATACTGTCCAAGACGTAGGTATGGGAGGAGCCTCTGCCCCTGTAGAGCAGTTCATCTCCAACGGTGAGATCAACCTGCGTGACTTCCACGCCCGGCGGAGTGTGTATCTTGAACTCAATGGGTACTTGGCCGCGCAACGTGGCATCATCCTCGAGTGCACTCACCCACTCAATCCACGGGATCCTCGGCTCGAAGTACAGCTGAGGATCGTCCATGGCAAAGAAGGGCGGCACGTTGCGCACTTCAACGCGGGGCGGTTTCAAAAAGCTGTCGGCCTCGAAAGACCAGAGACCGGACTGACCGGTCGGCAGATCATACCAGCCGCTAAGGCCCTGCCCATCATCTACTTGATTGCCCTGCGGATCGAAAAGAAACACGTTCTCGCTGAAGAAGATCTTGGGCTCATTGACGGTATCCGGCACCCGGAAATAGACCCGCACGGGCATCCTGGGCAGGACCCACCCTTGCGGGGCATGGATGACGAGCGGCAACTCTCCCGTGTAGCGATAGGCCTGGGCATAGCGAGCCGAAGGCGCGTGCAGTTTTTGGGGCTCATGCAAGCGCACCGTGACGAACTTCTCTCCCGGAGCCGTCGGTTGAATCTCGTACTCTTCGCCCGGAACCTCCTTGGGGAATGAAACCTGAGTGTGACCAAAACCGGCGTGGTCATAGGTCCTCATCGAAAAGGCTGAACTAACGCGGATCATGTCAGCGCCCTCACGTGTCGGACGCTCCAGGGCGCGGATCTCAGCACCGCCCGGTCCGGTCACTTTAGTCTCATCGATGAACTCAGCGATCCTCGGAATGATGTTCATCTCCACACCGTCATAGGTACCTTTGGACATGACGATGCTCACCGGCCGGGCTCCGTTATCATCGTCGAAGGCCAGCCAAAAGCCGCGATGGGAGATGTCCTCCTTATCAGCCGCCTCTATAACGGCTTGGGAGAGAGCGATGCCTTCGGTGACAAAGCTGAGCAAGGCCGGCACTCTGAACCATCTGCCGTCCCTGCCCAGGGCCGTGGCCCAGCGAAGATCCTGAATCAGGATTCCGGGAATGAGCGGATCCTTCGTCTCTTCAAACAGGAACTCACCTACAACGGGCATGACGTATGTGTAGCCGTCCGGGGCCAATCCCAGACTCCAGTTCATCGCCAACCCAGCGTTGCGCCGGGCCAAATCATAGTAGGGTGGCGTACCGAACAGGCGCCAGCCCTCAATAAGAGCCCGTACATCGGTGTTTATCTTGTATGTCGTGCTCTCATGCGGCTTGTCCTTCGTCATGCTCGTGATACCTTCCGGATCGTAGAAGTAGGCCGCCGTGGCCTCAGCCTGCGCACGCAGTTTCAGATCCCAGGTAAAGCCGTAGCTTTGAGACAAGGCGCGAAAGAGCATGATGACGCGGTCGGATCTTTCCACATGGTCCGGAGACCACGTCCTTTTCAGTGCCTCACTGAACTGAAGCAAGATGTCCCCGGCGCGCCGGTTCCCTGTCAGGTAGTAATCGTACATGAATTGATTGAGGTTGGTGGAACTGCTGCTATGGGTGGATGTTCTCTCCTCCCAATAGAACGGAAAATCGCCTTTCCGGCCCAACTCTCCTGACGCCGAGCTCGTGGCGGACATATACAGCCCTTTGGTCTTGTTGGGGCCGTCCCAATGGGCGATGTGGTTGTCCATGAAAGCCCGATTGGTCCCTGCGGCAAACTCCCTTATCCAACGCTCTCCCGATCGGGCATATACGCCCCACAGATCGCCGCGAAGCGTGTAGGTCAGTCTGTAGCGACGCCCCATGCCACCGGTAAAGGTGGGCCCGCTGTAGTAATCGACAAATCCATAGAAGCCCGGATCAAGAGCCATGCCGTTCCAGTGCCCGACGATCTCTTCCAGTAAAGCTTCCGCCTCCGGATAGCCGGCCGAATCTTTGGGATGGAGATTTCCCATGGCTTTTGTCTCATAGATCCACCGGGGATCAACATGAACATACACCGGCCGGGAGTTGAGAAGCGAGATCCCGGCTGCCTGCTCGCCGTCGGCACCTGCCGGCAGCGGTGAAATAAGGAGCTCATGGGTCTTGGACCATCCGACGGCGCTATGAGAGTACAACCGCCCGACCTGTTCAACAGTCAACTCGCCCAGGTTCCACTTCTCGGCCAGAGTGAAGAAGTCAAAGTCGAGTTCCTCTCCGGCCCGGCCGCTGAACAGGCGAATCACCACGCGATCGTCCGAGATCTCAAACTCCTTTGGATGTTGACGGGCCGCTTCGCGCACGGAGACCAGCAGACCGCCTTTCTCCCCCGCCAGTGCCGCCCAATCACCCATCTCTTCCCCGGCGGACAAGATCTCTTCATCGCCCCGGGCATCGATTTTCACAACCTTGAACGAGTCAGTGCCGTGACCAAACATAAAGTGACTCTCTTGCAGCGCGTACGCCTTGGGTGTGGCAGAGCTGATCTCTTGTACGACATGGTGCTCGGGTTCATCACGGGAAACGCCGAAGAGGGCTCGAGGATTGACACCCGGCGCCACCGCCAATTCCCAGCCGATGTCTTTGAACCATACCCGATCTGAATCGTTGGTGAGTATCAACGTGTGGGTCACCTTGACGGCGGCCTGACCGGCGAACGCCTCGAGGCGCGTGATGTGCCGGGCCAAAGGCAAGCCGTCCGAGGTGCGATAGAAGCCCTCAAAGCGTACGGTAGCGGCCACGGGCCCGCGGCTTTCCACCACCATGCTCTCGTCCTCAGCCGAAGAGACTCCGAGGCGGCCGAGTTGGTCAATGACGTATAGACCTCTGGTGCCCTCGGCAGTGGCCACGACCTCATCGTTCACCAGGATGCGGCTGATCGGTGACGGGCCTTTGGCCAACACGTACCGGGCCGCCCCGGTGTCGATCACCACCCGCTCGCCGTCTTCGGTGACTGTGAGAGGCTGAAAGCGTGGCTCTTGGCGGGGAGACTGATCCACGGCAACAAAAAGCTCCGTATCGGTCCGAACCAAGGCGTCAAAGCGCACCCAGCGCACCGAGCCGTCGGGTCCCCAGCGACCGGTGATCTCACCCTGACCGGGAAGAGTCCTTCCCTCACCGTCCACGAGCCTTAAGTCGGCCACATCCCACAAAGCACCGGCGGGAAACGGAACGCCGAAGGTGACCGGATACAGGTCGGTGAGACGGTAGCCTTCCGGCACATCAATCTCGGCGGCAATGCGTTCACCCCGCCAGGCCGCAGGCGCCGGCTCCGCAGACAAGGGCACTTCAGCCAAGGCCATGCATTTCCCCTGCCCTAACAGACTGACGGAGAGCCGGGCTTGCTCAAGATTGTGACGCCGTAGGTCCACCTGAAGCAATCCCACCCGGCCTTGGGGCACAAAGGTCTGTTCAGCGACGGGAGCACTCTGTCCGAGAGCAAAGAGTCTGACCTCCAGGCGGGTATCCGCTTTGTCCAGCCAGGAAGGTTCGATTTCAGCAAAGACCTCGATCCAGCGATCACCCGGACGGGCAAAGCCCCGCTCGACTGTCAGCTCCAGGCCTTCACCCTGGATCTGAGGACGCACGTAGTAATCACCCGCGGGTGCAATCACGTTGGTGTCAGAGGTCCCTGACAGATGTAGCCTCTTGTTTTCCCTCACCCAGTCATACCACAGGCGGAACTCGGGTTGCCCCGGATCATCGACGGGCAGTGTGTTCCACCTGAATCCGTGGGCTTCTTGCAGCGGATCGGCACCGGCAATACCGCCCACGCAAGACAAAAGAAGCGTCAGAAACAGCAATCCGGTTGCATGGTATCTCAAGTCGTGTATCTCCTTCCCTGTTTCAATCAACAGCCAGTGACCTATAGCTTAATCGTCAAAGACGATCTTCCTGTTCCCGGTCAACTCCCAAAGAGATATAAGTCCATCTCCCGGTTCTCACATTTCAAGGCCGGCCGTACGGTTGATGCCGGCGATGAGGTTCCAGAGGGACCTGACAGACGTTGAGCGATCCCGCGTTGGACTAGCCCCCGAACACTCGCTGACACATCGTCGTTTGAGGACTTCGAGCCCGCGCACCAAGCGGGCCGTGGCGATAGGCCTCATGCAGTGCCACGCCCGTCACGGCCTTGCCGAAGTCCGTCGTCGGGTGCAAGGTCCTATCCTCGCCGTTCATGGCTTTCGCTACCGGAGGCGGCCATCGATAAGGCGGCTCACGAAAAGGAGCCGCCTCACCACTCGTCTTTCGGATACGGAACACAGAAATACCTACTGCGGATTCTCTCTCAAGTAGGCCCGAATGCGTCGGGCGACCTCGCTCACCGCCGTTCTCGGCTCCACTTGGTTGTTCCAGACCGCGTTCAGTTCAGTGTCGATGATACGCTGAAGATCCAACCTGTTAACCGACAGAACGCGTGAAGTGGTCTGCATGAGGATGTCAAAGTAGACTTCAGGGTTGACCACGGTATCTGACAACCAGGCCAACGGGACAGGGCGAGCCGGGGTACGACCGTGCAGTTTAGCCTCTTGCGCCGCACCGGTCGGTCCCGCCGCGTAGGCCACAAAACGCCAGGCGGCATCGAGATGCCGGGTGTCCCGGCTGATGGCGATTCCCCAGCTACCCAGATCCGTGGTGTAACGCGCCCCGGGTCTGGGTCCTTTCGGAATAGGTACCAAGCCGATCTGCGAAGCTGCCTGGGAGAAGTCGGGGACGTAAGAGAACCACCGGGAAGTCATGCCTACTTTTCCTTGACCGAAACCGATCACGTCGGTGGCCCCGATATGGCGAGAGACCAGACCAGTGGTCAACATGGCCGAGTCTTCCCAGATCAGGCTGTGCAAGAACTGCACGGTCTCCAAT
>JBMNSS010000074.1:0-12569 GCA_050945315.1 Limnochordia bacterium
CGAAGGGAGGCTGGCCTCACACAAAGCCAGTTAGCCGAAGGGGATCTGAGTCGAAGCTTTATCAGTCAGATCGAAAGCGGCACTGTCGTACCGTCCCTAAAGTCACTTCGCGTTCTCGCCGCCAAGCTGCAACTTCCTCCGGCCTGGTTCTTAGGAGCACAGATCACTAAGGTGCCGTCACCGCCGCCGTTTCCTCTTTCCGTAGGGGAGAAAGTAAAGACGGCACGTCTCGAACTCGGTATGAGCCAACGTGATCTGGCCTATCCCCACTACTCCCGCGGCTATGTGAGCCAAATCGAATCGGGAAGTCTGGACCCTTCGTTGGAATGCCTGGCCATCCTTGCAGCCAGACTCGGCAAACCTATGGATTGGTTCTTGGACGGACTCCTGCCGTTGGAGATCGAGCGCCCTCTGCCCGCGCCCCCCAGACGAGGTGCTCCCAAATACCGACGCTCTCTTGACAAAAGAGAGCTTGAGCTGCTGGATGCGTATCGTCAGATGGATGAAGACAACCAGGCCCGGATGCTTCAGACGGCACAGCGCCTTTTGAACAGTGGCCTCAATGAAGCACCCACCCTTTAGCGGACACACCGCGGGGTGGGTGCAACTACCGACAGAGTGCGGTACTTTATCTCGACAGGGCCTCTGTGCCCAGTATAGCGGCCTGTTCAAGCCCCGCAGCCGGGCTGACCGCACCGCTGAAGATGGAGTTGATGTGTTGCGCGGCTACCGGGATGGCAGATGAGTTTCCGATAAACGGCCAGAGTGCTCCCACTTCCGCCATGTGTCCGAAGATGTCCATGTAGGGTCTTTCTCTGACCACACGCCGCCAAGCGTCAGAGGCGTAGGTTGAGCGCAACGGTGCTAAGCGAGTGAGAATGGAGACTATGTTAGCTCGCATCTCAGGACCCGTGTAATACTTCACATACTCCCAGGCCAGTTCAGGATTCTTGGTGGAACTGATGATGGCTACCATGTTGCTCCAGGTGACCGTCGAGCGGCTCTTACCCAGCGGACCGGGAGGATGGGAGGTGAAGCGGAAGTTCATTTCCGGACGAGAGTTCTGCAGAGAAGGTCCGGCAAAATTCCCGTAGTTGGACGCCATGGCTGAAGTGCCGTCAGCGATCGAACCGCCCATGACACCCAGACCGTCGCGCAACTCAAGCAAGAATTCCACCGCCTCGCGCGCCTGGGGAGTGTTGAGGGTTATCTCCGTGAAATCAGGGCTGTATAGTGATCCCCCGTTGGCCGCCACCCAGTAGGAGATAGCCTGTCCACCGTTCATGCTCCCGGAGAAGCCGTAGCGAGTGACACGGTCAGCCTCGCGCAAAGTGAGTTTCTTCGCCGCCTCACGCAAGTCTTCCCAGTTGCGAAGAGCAAAGATGTCAGGATCCAGGCCTGCGTGCAAGAAGGCATCGATGTCATAGACAATGCCCGAGCTTTGGATATCATGGGGCATGGCGTAGATGACATTATCTTTCATGGCATACATGTGCGCAATCGGAAACATGTCTCTCCAGATCGCCTGTCCGTCCCGCTCCACGTACTTAGTCAGCGGCATCAAAATACCCAAATCGTACAACTCCCGTACGAAAGCCACCGATACTTGCGTCACATCCGGAGCAACACCGCCGGCATAGGAGACAATCAGTTTCTCCCGTGCATCCGCCGTACCCAGATACCACATATACTCGATGTCGACACCAGGATTGCGCTTTTCAAAATCCTCTTCAACAAAATCCCACCATCTGGCCATGTCAGACGTTGTGGGATCCGCTCCCTGCGGGTTCCACCAGTCGGCAACCGTGAGGACGGTCTTGCCGGCGGAAGCCATCCCGGAGACCAACAACAGTACAATCGCTCCAATCACACTGACTCGTGAAATACGCACGCTCCCTGACCTCCTTAGTCTTCACATGCTTGGTTAATCCGCTTTTTTCGTTTATGTTCATTCTTCTCGCCGGCATTGTCAGATCCTGCCAAAGACCCATCGGCAACAAACGACAAGTGGCACTGTCGTCTGATACGCAAGGCGCAGAAAACAGATCGGCGACCGCGCTCGTTTTCCTTGGGAGCGCAGTCGCCGATGGATCGGACCTTTCTTTCAGTCAGTCCCGGGTTCTTCTATATGGTCAGGGTCTTAAACTGCGGCAGGTAATCCGCGTTCTTGTTGAGCATCTTTTGGACCATGTCCTTGATCTCGGCCAAAGACAGGACAGAGGCCGTAAGCGGATCGTAGCAGCAAGCATGATAGACCAGCCGCGGATCGCCGGTCAAAGCGGCCTCGACGGCCATCTCCTCAACGGCGACACTGATAGCGTTGAGCGCCGCCAACTGCGGAGGCAGCTCTCCTACGTGGAGCGGATTGAGGCCTCGACGATTGACCAGCACGGGCACCTCTACGCACGCGTTTTCCGGCAGGTTAGTGATCAGATGTGTGTTGGGCACGTTCCCGTTGAACTCATAGGGATCTCCGCCCAAATAAGCATTGATGATATAGGCGGCATACTCATTACCTCGGTTGAGGTTGAGGGGCTTTGTGCTGGCAAACCAGGCTTCGACATCCTTTTTCCACTCTGTTTCCCGGCGCATATACACCTTGAGGATGTAGGCATATTCACCGGGGTTCCAACCGCTACCACCGGTACAGTACTTATCGATGAGATCCTGACGCTTGCGGAACCACCAGTTGTACTCTGAGTTGTGTCCGCTGGATTCGGTTACGTAATAATCCAAGGCCAAGAACATCTCATTGCGTACGATCTCGTGATTATAGACCTCCGGCCTGGTGACCGCTTCACGAATCAACGGATAGGCGTCTTCGCCCTTCCAGAGATACTTCAGATACCAAGCCTGGTGATTGATACCCGCGCAGACATAATCGACCTCATCCATCGGAGCACCGATCCATCTGGCTAGCATGGCGGCAGTGCCTTGGACACTGTGGCACAGACCGGTGACCTGTATGTTTGTCTCCCTCTGCATAGCCCGGCATAGCATGGCCATGGGATTCGTGTAGTTCAACACGATCGCTTTCGGACAGAGGCGCTCTATGTCACGAGCAATGTCCAGCATATCAGGAATGGTACGCAAAGCCCGGAAGATCCCGGAGACACTTCTCGTATCGCCGACGTTTGTGTCCACGCCATACTCTTTGGGGATCTCAATGTCATGACGCCAGATGTCCACTCCGCCGGACAGAATGGTGATCACCACGGCGTCCGCCCCGTCCAGGGCTTCAGCCCTGTCCAGCGTGGCCGTCACCTTGGCCGGATACTTACCCTCGGCCACGATGCGCTCCGCGGCCCGACGGGCAAAATCAAGGCGTTCCTCATTGATATCCATCAGTGCGATCTCAGCATCAGTCATTAGCGGAAAAGTCAGGATGTCACGCACTAAGTTGCGGGTGAAACCCAAACTGCCGGCCCCGATAAACGCTATCTTCGCCACCTGCAGACTCCCCTCTTTCGTCAATGTTTACTGAACTTTTTCTGCCCCCGCTCCGTTTTCTCCTCTGACAAAGACTTCTGGATACTTGTCTAATGCCCCTTCTCCCTCAGTTGTGATCCGATAAACACCGCGCGTGACGCGCTCAAACCACCCATAGTGATTTCTTGTCACAATGGCGGACACCTTCTCGTTTGGAATAGCCTCACGCAAATCCCGCAATCTGGTCGGCCCTTGTGTCTGCAGAAAACGCGCCACATGCAAGGCCAGCTCTCGATAGGCGGTCATCACGGGCTCACTCCGCGGCGATCCCCCCTTGGTGTGATCACCGCTGCGTTGCCAAAACTCCTCGGTCAAAAGCTTGCGGCGGCGGGCATTCATCCTGACGGGACTGACGACGGGTTCACGAACTACCTCAACATCAAGGGCCGCACCGTCGATTTCGGAGAAATGGACGGCCAAAAGGCCCAGTCCCAAACGGGCGCACAGTTTTTTGATGCCCTTCCACTGAGATCGCCGGTGCGCGGTCGCCGGTGCCTCCACCGCCAGATAAACGTAGGGAGTTATCTCCTGTCGATTGATTCCCTGGAGAACCAGGGCGAGGTTAAAGGCTGACTTCAATTCAACAACGACGGTGACATCTTCGCGTATGGCCACGATGTCGCATTCTTTCACCTCACCCCGCACGACAAAGCCTCGATCAGTGAGAAACCGCTTGATCGGATCGTACAGATCGCTTTCTCGCCTGACCGGACTTGAATTTCGTTCGGGTAGGTTAATGTCCATGTTTATCACCAACACTATAGACAGACTAAAGCCAGGAGGGTTTGGCTATGAACAGAAACTGGATTTGGGGCCTTGGTGTAGCGGCGCTCGTGCTTGCAGTAGCACTCGCCATGCCCCGCACGGCACGGGACGGTCGGATGGGTCAGGATCCGATTCCGGGAAGTCCTACGCGTACGGAACTCGACACGAACCGACCCTCAACTTCGGATCTCAATCAGCCACGAGGCCCCCAGCCGATGACTATGTCTGCCCGGATCAACAGCCGCGTCACGGATGCGGCCCGTAGCGTCGAAGGAGTCGACGAAGCCTGGGCCGCCGTGAAAGGCACGACCGCCGTAGTGGGAATCACGGTTGATCCGTCACTGACGGCAAGAGCCGAGGAAGGCGCAAAAAAGGCGGTAGCCGAGCAAGTAAAAGAACTCCCTGAGATCATGCAGGTCGGCGTAACCACGGATCCGAACCTAACCCGGCAGATCCGTGACATAGACCGGGCGATAGCCGCCGATGAACCGGCAACGCAATGGGACGGCAAGTTGCAGACCCTCATAGACGAGCTTGTTGAGACCACCGGCTAAGACAAGTGTGCGGCACCGCGGTGCCGCACCTTTCTATGGCTCCTTGGGCTCCACGCCCTGTAACAAACGAATGATATTCGATCTGTGCTGCCACATCATGACCAGCCAGGCCAGCATCAAAGCCCCCAGGCGGGAACTCCAACCGTAGATCAACCAAGCGCCCGCAACAAAGGCCACTCCGGCGATAAATGAGGCGACGGAGACGACACGCAATGCCTTTCGCACAATGAAATGAGTCAAAAGCCCAACCCCGGCGGCGAAGGGGAAAATCGGGGTAAACGCCCCCAAAGTGGTGTTGACCCCCTTACCGCCCCGAAAACGCAAAAAAGGAGTGAAATCATGTCCCAAGATGGTCAACAGGGCCGCAGCTTCCACCAAAAACGGGGTTGGATGTGAGCGGTTCCACAGGATGGCTATGAGGGTCGGGACAGCCCCCTTGAGCACGTCGACTGCCTGAGTGAACAGCGCCGCTTTGCGACCCGCCACTCTCCCCACATTTGTGGAGCCAATATTGCCGCTGCCAACGGTTTGAATGTTGATCCGTCGAGTAAACCAGACCACGATGAACCCCGTGGGGATCGAACCGCAGACATAAGCAAGCAGCAGTATCAACCAGTGCATAGGAACCCTCCCGTTACGCCGATTATGTGGAATGTTCTAATTCTATGGTCCGCCAGCCAATCCCTGTCTCTTTGCTCAGTCTCGGCAGCATTTCCAGTTCGCGTTGTCGACAAGTGAAGAACAAGACCTGTACCCTCTTGGACATCTCAAACAGCGTCCTCAGCGCGTCCTGCACTCGGTAATCGTCGTAGTGAGCGAAAGCGTCATCCATGATCAACGGAGGTGCCCACTGATCGCCGCAGATGACCTCGGCGGCGGCCAGGCGAAAAGCCAGATAAACCTGATCACCGGTACCTTGGCTGACATCATCAAGCGCCACCGTCTTTGCGTAATCCGGTTCTTGCAACACAATATCCAGTGTCTCAGAGACCGCCAGCCTTTCGTAACGACCCCGAGTGAGTACCTTAAGTATCTCTGAAGCCTTCTCGTTCAACATGGGTGCAAACTGTCTGTGCACCTCTTCCGCGGCGCTATCGAGCTCTTGGGCAGCCAGCATCACTGCCTGCATGGCTTCCTGCAATTGCTCTTGTTCACGCCTTATTCTATCCCATTCGGCTGCTATGCGCTCTTCATCCTCACAAGCGTTGGCCCGGCTTTTCATGTCGCCCAGCATCTCCGCTCGCCGCTCTCGAACGCCGGCCAGTTCATTTTCCGCCCGATCCAGCTCGTCTTCCCAAAAAGCCCGGCCCCGTTCACTCAGTGTCACCTGTTCGTGCGACAGCCCCGTCAGGTCCATCCACTCCTCGCGTCGGGCCTGAAGCTCCGCCTCGATCTCCCCCGGCGTTGTCTCTCCCAGGAAAGCCTCCAGTTGTTCATTCTTGCCGGTGAGATCCGTTTCAGTCTGTCTCCACTGCAGATAGCCTTCGCACAGCGTTTCAAAGGCTGATATGCTGTCGGCCCCCGCCTCCCCCAGGAGACGATCCCGCCGTTTGATCAGTTCAGTCAGCGTCTGTTGTCCTTTCAGAAGCTCCTCGCGTCGGGCTTGCAGCTCAGTGACCTGTTCCTCTCTGTAGCCGTGGATCTCTTCCACTTCATCAAGGCGCTCAAGAGCATGAGCGAAAGACTCCTGCCACACAGCGATATCCGCCGCACGGGTTTCATCTTCCAGAAGCGACAGATCCGCCGCTTTCAGTATCGGCTCAACCTCAGCGGCCAGCAACGAGAGCGTACGGGCCAGCTGGCGGTCGTAGGCTTCCTGTCGCATACCGCGGACATGCTGCTTTTCCGCAAGCTGTTGCCGCAGATGCTGTCGCTCTTGCCAACGCAAGCGGAAGGCCTCCACATCGTCGCTGCCGGCCTGATCCATGATCGCCGCCAAAAGCGAAGATGCCTGCTGCCGGGCGACGGCCGTCTCCCGAGCCCAGCGGTCAATGAGACCCGCAGTGGGTAGATCAGCCAGCAGGCTGTCCAACTCAGCTGGCCAAAGCACCTCGGGCAGGCCTGTACCTTCTGCCTGCTGTGCCATACTGGTGACCTTTTCCAAGGCCACCGCCGCTTCCCGTATGGACCCACCCAGTGAGGGCAGGACCTCCACCGCCATCTGCAGTCTTTCCCGGAGCTGTTGTGTGGCCTGGCGACTTGAGTGCACCTCGTCCAGCAATTGCCGCACGTCACGAAGAAGCTTGGGTATCTCCTGAGGCATTGCCTCCAAGGCATTCCGCAATTCCCGGTATTGTCTGTGTCGCTCCATGAACTGCTCAACATCGTCTTGTTTCCACGGAAGAGCGGGAAGAGGCTGTTCCGTCTTGTCCGTGCGGGGACAGATGCCGGCGATCTCCAACCAACGCAAGACCTGATCCTCATGAGCCCGACGGCGCGACAGGAGATGATCAAAACGCCTCTCGTGTTCCTGCAGCTGATTCATCAACGACTCCTTGCGTAGCAAGAGGGCCTGGTACTTCTTCCAACGATCGAGCAACTCCGCCGGTGTCTTCACCCGAGCAACGGACAAAAGATCAGACAGCTCGCGTCCGGCTTCTTCTATCAGGTCACTGGCGGCGGCCAAGGTCCGGCGGGCCCAAGCAATGTCAGGTTCACCGGGCGGCTCTGCCTTAGGAAGAAGCAGGCGAATTGCCTCCACCGTATCGTCGTACAGCGTGCTCAGACGGATGTGTTCATCGGCGATGTCTTTTTTCACGGCGTTTGTGGCCCTCTCTAGCTCTTGACGATCGACGACGGCCTTACCCAAATCCCGCACTGTCTCGCTAAGCTTGACACGGTCTTTCGCATCGGTCACAGGAAGCGGCAGGTCAACAAGTGCTTGGCGCGCCCGGTTGATCAGTTCACCGGCCGTATTCCGGCGTTGCGTGGCCAAAGCCAGTTGGTTTTCAATCCTCATCTGCTGCCGGTGTAATCCCTCAATTCGCTTCCAGCTTTCCCTCCAGGCTACCACGGACGGTTGACGCACTTGACCCAACAGACTACGCAACTCTGCGCTGGTCTTTTCCGCCGCCACGGTGGCCTCGCTTTTTTGTCTGTAGTGGTGATCACGTTCCCGGATCGCACGTGACCGCTCGAGCAGCCACTTCGCAAGCAACGGCGTGCCGGATAGGACCAACGCCAAACCAAAGCCGGCCACGGGCCAGGAACCAAAGGCGAAAAGGCCTAAGACAACGCCTGCCAAGCCCGGTACCAGCAAAGCCAGCGCGAATTGCATCTGCTTTACCGGCGGCAACTCCACCCCCTCGGCGGCGATCGCCGCCTGTTGAGCCCGCTTCCTTTGCTCGTCTTCCTGTTTCACGAGAGTCTCCGCACGCGTCAGACTCTCAATTCCGGCGACGGTGACTGCTTCCAGGCCCGCCAGATCCGCTTTGTTCTTGGCCGCGGCGGCCGATGCGGCGTTCACGGCCCCAATAGCCTCGGTGAGCTCTTTCTCCGCCGTTTGCCAACGTTCCAGCCATGCTTCGGCCGCGTGCACTTCGTTTAATGACAAGTGAGCCACGTGTTGCGTGCGCTCCAGATCCTCATCAAGCTGTCGCAACAGTTCACGGCGCTCGTCTTGTCGCTTGGCGGTTGTCTCGAGCTGCTCCACAAGAGCACGTACCGCAACAAGTCGTTGCTCTCCGCTGCGCATGCGCAATTCCAGCTCATGCAGATGGGCTTCTATCCCCTCAGGCAGCTTATCCAGTCCCTCATATGACGCCAGCCCTTCATCGATTTGCGCCAGCCTTTGCGCCAGTTCGCCGTATGCGGCCTGAGTCTCCTCCATGGCGCGAGTGACGGCCTGGATTTCAGCGTCCAATCCTTCCATGCGACGAGCTGCATCATCCGGCAGTGCGTCCATGATCTCCAAATCGACAAGCCGACGCATCGTCGTGCGGGTCCGGTCCTCGTAGCCGTGCAAATGCTCGGCCAAGATTCTGCGTCTGCGCGCTTGAGCCTGCAGTCTCTCCTGCAGCGCGGCGGCTTGTTTCACAGAGGCGTCCAGTTCAACCACCACATCCAGAGTCTGCTCCGGGAGCTCAGCCATGGACAGAAAAGGCAGCAGCGCACGGGAGGCCTGTTGACACTCTTCATCCGCCGTATCCCGGGCTTGCTCCGCCTCCTCAAGCAGTTGAACGGCCTCCGTCAAACGTAAGTTGATCGCCCGGGCACGCTCCGCGTAGCCGTCCTCTGACGCCAGCGCCGATACTAAGCCGGAAGCACCCGGAAGAGCCTGCAACTGCTGTTCGGTGTTGGCCAACTCCCCCTCAAGTCGGTCCACGGCCGCATCGAGTGTCTCCAGGTTTTCCTCTGCCTCTTCGATTCGGGTCTGCAACCGATGAAGCTCATCACGAGACTCTATCGGAACGCGAGCATAGGGGGAGAGCAGTTCAAGATTCTCTTCCAGAGTCTTGATTTGCTCTTGCATATCCCGCACCGCTGACAATCTGTGCTGCAGCCCGGATATGTCATAGGCCAGAAGTGCCGTGCGGGCCTCCCGCCGCGCCTCGGCCATCTGTTTTTCTCTGGCCTCCAGATCCTGCATCCGCAGCTCCAATTGTCGCAGTTCGGCGCGGTGAACCAGGATCTTCTCCATCGCTTGCTCAGCTTGCTCAGCGCGTTCCTGCAAACGATTCTGGCGATAGACCAGACTACGCCTGGCTCTTTCAAGGCCGGCGACGGCGCGACGAACGGAAGTGGCTTCATCTGCGGATTCTTGCAGATTCGCCAAGCGGGCCGCCAACTCCTGACGCCCTTTTTCGGAGCCGGCATCCGGCACGGCACCCATGCAGACGGTGCTGCAAAAGACCAGCTCGTTCATGCCGGTGAATTTCTCTGCAAAAAGACGCTCACGGCGTTCATCCAGTTCAAAAAGGGATGACATATCACGTCCCGTTATGGCATCAAGGATCCGCACGCTGTCTTGATCTTTGGCAAAGGTACGTTCCACACAATACGTGCGCCCTTCAGAAGTCATAAACTCCAGGACTCCTATGTAGGGTTTGCCGCTCCAGGGCATGTAGCGCTCTAACTCAGGGGTCCACAGGCGCCGGCGCACGTCCGGTCTTTTGAATCCGTAGAGCATCCCTTTGAGAAAGCTTTGGATCGTGGTTTTGCCACTTTCGTTGGGCCCGTAAAAGACATTCAGCCCTTCTTCCAACTCAATCTCACGGTCAGTAAACTTCCCGAAGCCAACGAGATGCAGCCTGCGGATAATCAAGGTAGTCGCACCTCTCTTCCTGCCAGAGCATCCAGCCCTATTTTCAGAGCTTGCCTCAACAACGGCTTTTCTTCAGGTGGCGCCTCGTCAAGACGATCCCGAAGACGGCGCACAAAGACGGCTCTGGCCGAATACCCCTGGGCAAGTGCCTCAAGATCATAGCCGGCAACAGTCTCGTCTCGGACGAAAAAGGCGAAATGGTCGCCGCCGAGCTCCTGCAGCCTGTTGAAATCGATCTCGAAATCCGGCTCTCGTTCTCCGCAGAGCACGAGGCGCACAAGATCACTCCGGTCAACTCCGGTCAACGCGCCTTTTGCCGCCTCGGTCAACGCCTCCATAGTCTCCATGCCGCTGATGTCCACACGCAGATGCCGATACTGCCTGGCGGCGGCAGGAATTAACTCAACCCGAGCCCCTCCGCGCTCCAGCTCACCCAACAAGTATCCATGGGCTCCTTCCTCTGAAAACGAAACCGGCTCCAAAGCACCGCTGTAGGCCGCGCGCACTCTTTCGTCAGCCTGCCAGAGCAGCTGAGGTGTATGGAAATGACCGAGAGCCACGTAATCAGCTTGGCTGGCTTCCAGATCCGCTTGGGATACGGGTAAGTAGACGGACGCCGAGGTCGCACCGGATACATACTCTGCATGTAACAGCACTACGTGCAGTGTATCGGCGTTTTCGCCGCCGGCCACGTAGTCACGCAGAGCCGGAACGGTCATTTCCGGTTCCCGAAAACCGCACCCATGCACCGTAACGCCGAGTTCCTCCACCCGCACGCTGTCCCAGTCATCAAGAAAAAGATGAACGTTGTCGGGCCAGCGCAAAGTGCGGTAAAACGAATCCGGTGCCGCATAGTCATGATTTCCGGCCGCAATGAAGACCTTCGTCTTCGTCAGATCGCCCAGAAAATCCCGTACTTCCAGGACGGTCGCTTTCGATACGGTATTATGTTCAAACAAGTCGCCTGCAATTAAGAGTAAGGGAATCTGAGTCTCCTGCACATGTTGCAGACAGCGCCGTAACGTCTTCAGAGCATCCAAGCGTCGCTGAGCCACTTGATCCCCCGAAAGACCACTTGCCTGCAGTCGTCCCAGATGGACATCCGCCAGATGCACGAAAGGAATGGTCACACTAACTCGCTCCTCCTGCCGTGGAGTATCTGTCCAAGAAGTTCAGACGAACCTGATCAGCATCCCTGCCACGCTGTGCTTTCTCACTACGGGAAAGGCGTTATTTCTCCTTCTCCCACGCTGTCTCCACAAAACGAAGTTGGGTCGCGAAAATCGACTGTCAACCCTTTATTACACACTGGAACGCGATTGAAAATGTGATATGATAAGCGCAAATAGACAGATAGATGAAGGTCAGCTACCAGTATATCCGGTCCGGTTTTCTTGGAGTTTCCATTAGCTTATGTATCGCATTTGACGTAACACAATGAGCCTGTACGCCGCCTTGTTTAATGTCGGCTGACCGTGAAATCGACAACGTATATCGTGGGTTTTCGTTCAAGTTCGTTCCACGCCACCCTTCACCGACATCAGGAGCCTTTCCACCGGGTCTGACAGGGTGACGGTTTTTCCAGAATCAGAGAGGGTGAAACAGCAATGCCTGCGCTGCGCGAAAGCTCAACTCATAGGCAAGACGATCTTCATCGCCTGATAGGCGAACGTCTGACTGCCGGACTACTGGGAGTTCTTGATCTTTTGGCCAACCTCGGATGCCGTGATTACTCTCAACCCGAAGCCTCAGCGATCTCAGAGACAGTACGACAAGCGATCGGCATGGAGTTGCAGAATCTGCGGATGGATGTTCACGGTCTTCGCGATATGTTGGAGGAAATGCGGGTCAGTGTCCTTCGCCTTGAGCGGATGATTGCGCAGAAAACGCACCTTGAGGACAAAGACGAGGACGAGGTCGAATCGGAACATTCCCGAGCCTCACACGGCTGGCCGCCGGTCAGCGGTCGCGCTCCCAGGGAAGTGGTCGTCGAACGCGTCTTCAGCACGGCACAAAAGCTCATTGAGGAAGGCAAAGACATCTCGAAGATGACATCCACGGCCCTGGCTCATGCGGCCGGTGTAAAACCGACTCAGTTTACCTATGCCTTTAAAACGCGATCAGGTTTTGAACAACAATTCAACGAATGGCAAGAAGCTATGCAATACGCAGCAGAGACTGATGACGAGTCCGATGCTATCGCATGAGTCCAAGTCATGCAGGGCAGGCCAGGCTGACGAGACAACACTGAAAAAAGCCTGGCCTTTACTTCCTATAGCGGGTAGGATCATCGCCCAGCCTTCGCAGGCCCATCCGGGAACGCAGAGCCCAAATGCGAGCGGCGCGACGCACAAAGCCCGGGCTGCGCCGATAATGATCGATCGCCTCCAAGAAGGCCTGCCGGGCTTTTTCATTCTTTTCGGCTTGTACCAAGACAGTCCCCAAGCGATAACAGGTCTCTGCATCGCCGTAACGCAACGCATCCGCCATCCACGTCT
>JBMNSS010000075.1:0-12535 GCA_050945315.1 Limnochordia bacterium
GTGAGCGCCAAAATATGGCTGAAGATTTCAGGCACTGCGCTCACCGTAGAGTATGAGTGACCAAACCCGGGGATCGCCTATGTCCGAAAACCGCACAAGTCGGGGATTGTCTCCTTCCATCACTGTGGACTCACCACTTGCGTCGTCCCCCCCGTCATTGACAGGCTTAGGTGAGGGTGTTAGGATGGAGGCGATTAAAATGGGGTGCCGTGTGGTCTCCAACAAGTGCAACGACATAGCGATGGCTCTTATCAAGAGAGGTGGAGGGACAGGCCCGATGAAGCCCGGCAACCAGCCAAATGGCCAGGTGCCAATTCCTTCAGGAGTGGCGATGCCGTCCTGGAAGATAAGAGATAGAATCTCAATCTCTTCCGGCGGAGGAGATTTTTTGTTTGACGGAGTCTTTGGCGTACACCATCAGGAAGAGAGGAGCTCCCATGGGATGAGGCGATTTTTGTTTACTTCCGAGTCAGTGACCGAGGGCCATCCCGACAAGATCTGCGATCAGATCTCGGACAGCGTGCTTGACAGCATTCTCGCCCGAGATCCGCAGGCGCGTGTCGCTTGTGAGACAGCGATTACCACGGGGTTGGTATTGGTGATGGGTGAGATCACTACATCGGCCCAGGTGGATGTATCCAAGGTGGTACGCCAAAGTATCGCTGATATTGGCTATACCGATTCCAGCTATGGCTTTGATGCGGCGACTTGCGGTGTCATAGTGGCCCTCAACGAGCAATCGCCCGATATCGCTTTGGGTGTGAATCGTGCTCTTGAGGTTCGAAGCGGAGCCGACAGTGATCCGTACGAGCACGTGGGAGCGGGAGATCAGGGGCTGGTCTTTGGCTACGCCGCTCAGGAGACACCGGAACTGATGCCCCTGCCCATTTCTTTGGCTCACAGTCTGGCGCGTCAGCTTGCCCGAGTCCGCAAGAGCGGAGAGGTGTGCTATTTGCGCCCGGACGGAAAGACTCAGGTTACAGTGGAGTACGTCGATCACATCCCGGCGCGCGTGACGGCTGTCGTGGTGTCAACCCAGCACGATCCCGACGTAAATCAGGAGACCATCACTCGGGATGTCATCGAGAAAGTCATAGAGCCTGTCATTCCGGCGCGTCTGTTAGACAAACAGACACGCTTCTTGATCAATCCGACGGGTCGTTTTGTGATGGGCGGGCCCATGGCCGATGCCGGTCTGACGGGGCGCAAGATCATTGTCGATACCTACGGCGGAAGCGGTCGTCACGGTGGTGGCGCACTGTCAGGCAAAGATCCGACGAAAGTCGATCGTTCCGGAGCCTATGCGGCCAGACATGCAGCCAAGAACGTGGTGGCGGCGGGTCTCGCCTCGCGCTGTGAAGTTCAGGTCGCCTATATCATAGGAAGTTCGCGTCCTGTGTCGCTTATGGTGGATACCTTTGGTACGGGTGTCTTGGATGACGACGAGATCGCCAAGTTGGTGGAAGCTCACTTTGACATGCGTCCCGGGGCGATTATTGAGCGCTTTCAATTGCGTCGGCCCATTTATCGGCAGGTCGCTGCCTATGGTCACTTCGGACGTCCCGATCTTGATCTGCCTTGGGAACGGCTTGACGTAGTCGACGAACTGCGTGCAGCCGCTTCGTGTTTCCAGATACGGGAACGTTAATAGATCCTCTAACGCTATGTGGGCAGTCCGACATCCGGGCTGCTCTTATTCTTCCCAAGTGAGTTAGTATACATATCTTAGGCGATGACCTCCTGGCGCTCCGGCAGGAAAGATAAGAACAACAGAGCCAGGAAAGGACCCTATATTGACCGATGATTGACAGAAACGAGGAAGGAAACACGAACGGGGGATAGAAGTACTAACACACAGTATGGGTTGGCGGATGCAACTTTGCGTACCGCAAAGAAACGGAGGGTCAGCAAAATGGTAACAGGGCAGACGGAGTATCGAAATAGATCCAGGATGGCAGTGGCCATCGGGTTGATTCTGTTCTTCGTCGCTGGAGGATGTGGAGCAGTGCAGGCTGCCACCACGCAGAGCAACTCCACATCCTTGACACTCAATATCGGTGAAGCCATAGAAGTCGTCAGTTGGCCGGATTCGACGATAAACCTGAGCAGTTCGGCTGTGCCGGGGGAGGCAGTGATCTCGGATCCCCTGCGTTTCACAGTCAAATGCAATACCGAGTGGGATATCGAAGTCAGATCCGATGAACCAGCGGGCAAGCTGCGTCAGTTTGATCCGGGGACCGGTTCCTATCTGCAAGATGGACATGCCAGTCAAAACTCGCTTGAGTGGGCAGACTCACCTGACGGGGAATGGACCACGCTCCAGGGGACCGGAACGAATATCGTCACTCATCAACCGCCGACGGGCGAAAGCGGCAAGTCGGTCACCTTCTTCTTACGTTATACTCCCGGCTTCAACGATGTTCGTCTCACAGAAGGTCACGTGTATCGCATCGTGTTGACCTATACCGCGACCGTGGGCTACTGAGCCCGTGGCTGAGTTACGACGGTGGTCGATCTGAAGCGCTTGGCGACTTCGGATCGGCCACCTCAACGAATCGGAGGAGGGTCAATGATGAGGCAAACAGGTTTGTTGGTGCGCGCCTTGTTGTTGATGGCACTCATTCTGACCACGAGTAGTATGAGCCAAGGGGGAGTGATCATCGCTCCGGCACGGTTGGAGGCGGTGGTTGGTCCTGACGGCAACACTCCGGGTCTGCGACTTCTTAATACAGGATCCGAAGCGGTGACGGTCAGCCTCTCTTTGGCAGACGGAGGCCATGATCTTGACGGGGCACCGTTATTCGATGAAAGCGCCGCGGGGCGCGAACGCTGGGCCAACAGGGTCTTTCTGGAAAGGACGGAGGTGTTCTTAGGACCACAGGAGTCGGTGCCTGTCAAGATTCGTGCTCTGCCTGAAGCAGGGCGGGGGCTGTATCCGGTGATCATGGCTGAGATCCGCTCTGTCGGGTCTTCGGTTGTCGGTGTGGAGACTGTGGCCCGGGTGGCGGTACCGGTGCTCCTTACGCGCTTGCCCGCCAAGCACGCAGTCTCTGCGTTCGGATTGACCGTCATGCAAGAGACTGCCGGAGGTCCGCTGCTCATCGAAGGGATCCTCCGCAATGAAGGTGATGTGCATGTGCGGACGGGAGCCCGGATAGCCATTGAGGGACCGGGCATAGAGGATGAAGTCTTGCTGAACCCGGTAACCGTGCTGCCGGGTTTGGCTCGCCGCGTGCGCGGGCAATGGCGACCGGATTCACTTCCTCCGGGTGATTACGTAGCACATATGGTTCCCACCCGCTCTCACCCCGATTTCCATGACCCGGACGATGCGGTATCCGTATCGTTTGGTGTTCTGAAACCCTATGAGCTGGCATTGGCGAAGCCGTGTTTTGAGCAGTTTGACGTGAGGCGAAGCATTGAGTCCGCGCTGGCCGTCGAGGCTTTGATTGGCAATCGCGGCAATGTGACGGAACAGGCCGGTCTGGAGATCAACGTGATAGATCAGACCGGTGATGTGATTGGGCACCGGTATTGGGAATTGAGTGGGGTCAACCCGGGAACCGCCCGAGCGGTGGGTGGGGATATTCCCTTGAACGGATCGCCTCCGGGCGAGTACTTGGTTAAGGCTTCACTGTGGCACAATGGGCACGAAGTGGCTGAAGAGATCCGCTCGGTGCATTTTGATCCAAGTCAGGTAGTTGCCGATGGCTAGAAAAGCTGCGGTCAATGCTGTGCGTGTCTTGTACCTGCCGGTCTGCTCGATGCTTGTGGCACTGTGTCTGACCCTGGGCGCACAGGGTGCAGGTCTGGGCATGGAAGGTGGGGTTGTGACTCTCGATTTCGGTCAGGTCGTCCCGGGCCGTTCTGTGGTCTGGCCGGGGATGGCGCAACTCAGGGTCTTTGCCGACACCCCGTGGCATGTATCATTGCGGGCGGAGGGGGATCTCAGCGATGCCCGGGGGCGGATCATCCCGGTCGAACGTCTATCTTGGTCGCTGGCGGATGAGACGGGCACTTGACATAGTTGGCATCCTGTGGAGCTGCGGGATCGGCAGGTGGAGGCCGGTCAGTTGCCTACCGGAAGTGAAGGGAGACAACTCGTGTTGGGGTATCGCTTCGCCGGCTCTTGGGATGATCCGGTCGGAGGGCCTTTTTCGACAACACTGCGGCTCAGTCTTTCGGCCGGTATCGATTTGGTGCCTGCGTATGTGTGGCCCCAGCCCTATATCGTCGGAGAGGGGCCTTTGTGTATCACTTACTGGTCGGGAGAACAGGGTCCCAGTCAGTCTTTTACTACGCGTCTTTTCGTACGAGATGCCCAAGGGGAACTGGTGACGGAAACAACATCCAGGGCCACGGTGCGGACCTGGTCGTCTATAGAGTGGTCAGGTCACACAAAGGATGGACATTCCGTGTCCGCCGGAAGCTATTCATTCACCATTTTCAACGAGGAGGGTACGCTTCTGGCACAGGGAGTGCTCCGGGTCGCGGAATCCGCGCCGACCGATCTGCGGGGTGAGGTCAGCGGCGAAGTGTGGGCCGCCGATCAGGCGTTGCCGGGTGCGACCGTCAGCTTACTGACCGGAAGTGGGCGTCTCGTCGACAGCTGCGTCACCGACGGTGATGGGTCATTTCTCTTTCAGGATCTTGCGCCGGGCACATATTTCCTCAAGGCGAGTTGTCCCGGGTACTTGGCTTGGAGCGGAAAACAGTTCTTCTTAGACGAGAAAAGACCCTCCCATCGGGAGCGGATCACTCTGGAGGCTAACAACGCTCTGTTTGTTGTGGCGTCAGTTCAAAGACTAAACAGCTCTCTGGTATCGGTTTCGCAGCATCATACCACACTGATGCCCGGCGACGCTGTGCGGATAAGCGGCTATGTGTACAACAGCGGTACACGACCCGTGCGAGACATCGCGGTTGAGGCCCACTGGCCTGCTTGTTTGCACCCCCTGTCAGATCACGGTGATGGGATCACCCGGCTTCAGATCCCGGAATTGGCACCCGGACAAAGCGTCAGCATCTCCTTTGCCGGGGTGTGCGGCTTTGCCTCCGCCTCCGATGATACTCCCGGTTTTATTGTCCTGACGGCGCGGGCCTGGGCTGAGCGGGAAGACGGAGCTGTCGAGATGGTAGAGTCGCCGCCCCGCTTTTTGCGTGTCGCCATAGAGGGCGACGGTTCGGCTTCAGGCGGATTGTTGGCCTGCTTTGTCTTTTGGGACAGTGACGGCGACGGTAGATACTCGTCTCAAGACGCACCCGCGGCCGGAGTACGGCTACGGGTGGGCAGAGGATCGGCTGCCGGTACAAACAAAGACGGGTGGTTGATTCGGCGGGTTCCGCGCGGACCCGTGGGTGTTTATCACCTTAGGGACGGCGGGTTTGGGCACGAACATCCGGTCCTGGCCACCACGGTCTATCCGGGTGAGGTTCTCGTCTATTGCCTGGTTCTTAGTCCGGATGGTTCACTGCGAGTGGTAGATGACGGCAGGGCTGCTCAGGCTACGATTAGTTGGAGTATCCGGGGGGGTAAGCCTTCGTGGCAGGGAGCCGGTGGTATTTCCGTAGCCCGTCAGGATTGGTCATGGAGCTGGTCGCTGCCCGCCCGGATGGAGGTGGTCCGGCACGGTGACGACGATCGAGGTCTGTCCGAGCATCGTTTGGCGGTCGACGCATCCGATTCCCAACCGTCACTCGTCTCAAGCCACACTCTTCATGGAAGACCCGTAACGGAAGGACGTCGTGACAGTATCTCTCTGTCGGCGGCCGTGGGCAGACAGACTGCCGTACGTTGCAGGGAGTGGCCGGCGGCGGGCACAGGACCCTACGACATAGGGATGCCGGTTCAGTCGGTTCACGAGGTCAGTATACGGAACGGGACACAGCGGGTGGTCTTAGGCGAGGCTGAGTATAGCTGGAGTCCCTCGGGACATGTCTGGCTGGTGCGACCTGCCCAATTATTCGTGGACTACAGACAGGAGGGACCTTTACTGGTTGCGGCCGAATATGTTCCGGCCGATGCTCCCGGGGTGCCGACTCTGGGCATCGCCATTCGGGCACGGCCTCGCAGTGAAGGCCCCGGATCTGAACTGATAGAGGAGTTTGGAGTCAACTGGGCGCTCTCGGATCTTACAGCCAAGGAACAACAACCCGTTTGGCGAGTGACTTGGGAGCGTCGACTGCCCGATAGTCGGTTTCTTTGGGAAGGTGGAACTGTACCTTCTCCGGGTGCCGACCCTTCGGAGGGATCAGTCGGTCCGGTGGTTTCACCGCAGCGCGGCTCCGTATCAACGGAGACACTCTCGGTATGGCCTCCCTATGGCCGAATCGAACAACGGGTACAAAAAGGTGTCTGGTGGCTCAACGCTGTTCATGAACGGCGCAATCTGTTACGGATGCAGGGTGTGACCCTGGGTCGAGGATTCTCCTGGTTTGGCGAGGGGAATCTGGGACTACGATTCGCGCGGTGGGCAGGGCCGGATACGGTTGACGGAGGTCGGGCAAGTCTTGATGTGGAGTTGGGGCAACATAAGAGTGTCTGGCAATGGCGGCTCAGTCATAGCCTGACGCTTGTCGAGACGGGATCTGCTCCATCTGAACATGAGGATTGGATCGGGCGATATGACTCGGAAAAGGCCTCGTTGTCTCTGAGCTACGTGCCGAGCTCGGGATCAGGGCCGCGGGTAGGTCTGCATATGGACACGAGAAGCGGAAAGACGTGGGCCGAGCTCGATCATTTCGTGAGATTGGGCACTGCGGTTGAAGCGGGCGTAGGCGGCACTGCTCACCGCGGCGGAGTCACTCCTCGTGCTCGCCTGAAGTGGGGGCTTGTGGATATAGGTGCAAGAGCCTTGGCCTCTGAGTACGAGTCGGGATGTTATATTGATGTGACAGGGGAGGGCCATGATTGGTCCGTGACCTGGAGCGGCATTTACTCGTCCACCCGCCGGGCTCAGGAACTGAGATTTCATCACACTGAGGTCCTTGCTCAGGGTGGCTTGTTCCATATAAGGGTACGGAACAAGGCGAGCAGCCCGAGGGCATTTTGTTGTGGGAGGCTGATGCCGCCTGGAACGGCGAAGCTATGGTTCTGGGGGTGCCATGGCAGGCCGGTTGGCAGCTGAGGTATACACACAGTGTCTTCGCACGTGAGGCCCTGAGATCAGACTACGTGGTTATCGGAGGCAGTCTCCGCCGTCTGCTCGATGAAGAGACGTCAATCGCCGTCGGAGGCACGCGGCCGTGGCTGATCAGCGGTGATCAGGTGAGGAGAGATCCGATCTGTTGGATGGCTGTGGAGCGTCGACTGATGAGCTTGGGCTCTCAGAGTCTATGGGGAGGGTTGGAACTACGCCGGCACGTTGACGGGCTTAGTCCCGGCATCCATTTCGCTTTGCGCCCGTAGGTGTGGTATGTATACAGGGGTAGATGAAGGATTAGCAGGGGATGCGAAGAAACTCGGGAATTCCAGACTATCGAAAAGACACAATGGACTGGCCGGCTTGAGCGCTACGGACCACAAGTTTGGTTGCTAAGGCAAACACAGAATCCAGTCGGCGTAAGCCTCCAAGGTTTCTGTGGAATCGGGGGGCGGCGCTTGACCGGCTCTTCCATACATCAGGAGGTATGGGCTTGTCGCATGTCAGGTTAGGAGTCATTGGCCTGGGCTCGATGGGACGTCGTCATCTCGAAACCCTCGCTCGCCTTCAGCTGGGACGACTATCGGCAGTTGCCACTCGCAGCGCCGATATACGGGCTGCTGCCCGTGCAGAATTCGGAGTAACGGCAGTAGGGGATTACCGCGAACTGGAAGACCTGGTCGATGCCGTAGTGGTGTGCGTGCCGACTGTGTTGCACGCCGAGGTCGCTGATTTCTTCCTTGAGCGCGGTGTGCATGTGTTGGTGGAAAAGCCCATTGCGACAACCCGCGAAGAGGCAACAGAGCTCATCGAGACAGCGAGGCGTTCGGGCGCACTCTTGATGGTGGGACACATTGAGCGTTTCAACCCTGCCTATCTGGGTTTACAAGAGTTGCTACAAAAGCGCGGGGGCGTTCAATCCTTGAGGGATGTGGTCTCGGTTCAGGCCTTTCGCATGGGACCCTATGACGGTCGCATTCAGGATGTCGGTGTTGAGCATGATCTAATGATCCATGATGTGGACGCGATCGGAGGATTGCTGCCGGGTGCTCGGCTTGCGTTGCGCACTGCTTTGGGAATGCAGATCATTACGCCCCAGACTGACGTTGCCATGGCGCGGCTGGATGCGGATTTTCGGGACGGCAGGGGACCGAAGGTGAACGTACACGTATTCGCCAGTAGGGTGGCCGACGCCAAGCGACGCGGGCTGCGCATTGAGCATCCGCGACTGCGAGTGGAGTTGGATTTCTTGAACCAGACACTGCATATGTCAGATGGAGACGATAGCCTACAGCCCGTCGAGGTACAAAAAGAGTATCCCTTGGATGCCGAGCTGCGTCATTTTGTAGACTGCATAAGAAGACGGGCGGTGCCCAAGGTTGACGGGTATGATGGTTTGCGCGCTTTGGAGATCTGTACGGCTATTCATAGTCGTGTGGGTACATGATGGGTACATGAGAGGAGATTTGTATGAAGCGTAAAGCGGAGATAGGGGTTTTTGGCGGTTCAGGTTTCTACGAATTAGGGACCGATGTTGAAGAGGTATGGGTGGAGACTCCCTACGGAGCTCCCAGCGATCGCATCGCTTTGGCCACGATTTCAGGTCGCAGAGTGGCGTTCTTGCCGCGCCATGGCAAAGATCACCGCTACCCGCCGAGTAAGATCAATTACCGCGCTAACCTGTGGGCCATGAAGGAACTGGGTGTGACGCGCATTATAGGCCCCTGCGCCGCGGGAAGCCTCCAAAAGAACATCGCACCCGGGGATTTCGTGGTAGTCGACCAGTTCGTGAACCGCACATGGGGTCGAGAAGACACCTTCTTCGAAGGACCGATCGTCAAGCACATCAGCGGTGCGGATCCGTACTGCCCTGAACTCCGTCGTCTGGCAACGACCGTTTGTCAGAGCGAAGGAATAACGGTTCATGAAAAAGGCACGGTAGTGGTTATACAAGGGCCGCGCTTCTCTACTCGAGCTGAGAGTCGGGAGTTTCAAAGCCATGGCTGGGAAGTCATCAACATGACTCAGTATCCTGAGGGATATCTGGCGCGTGAGCTGGGAATCTGCTATGTATGCATTGCCTTGATCACGGATTACGATGCCGGACTTGACGATGATCCCACCGTGGAACCTGTGAGTCATGAAGAGGTATTGAGGGTTTTCTCACAGAATATCGAGAAACTGCGCAACGTTCTTCTCGGATTGATCGGCTCCATTCCCACTGAGCGCTCAGAGTGCCTCTGCACTGGGACTTAAGTACCGATCATTCTAGGGATTTGGTCGGCCCTTGGACCCGGATGGGTGTCAGACCGAGGATTTGAGGCCGCGTATAACGGCAGGAGACAATCTGGCAAAGGCGAAAAAGGAGGGTTGCGATGTACAGATGTCTTCGGCGAGTAGCTTGTCGGTGGTTTGAGATGTTAGATACGCTGACAGGCCTGCCAAATATGACGTCCTCGTGAAGGAGGTGGTAACTTGGCATGCCGTAGGCCCATCACAGCAGAGATTGTCGCAGATGCATTCAACGAAAGCCTGACGGCCATCAAGGAGATGACCGGTCAGGTGGCTGAATTGCACCGTACATTGCAGGACGTTCAATCGGCGCCACAGACGGCGCAACACGTTCAGAAAAGTCTAGCCAAAGCCCTTACGTTGACCGAGGAGCTTGGAGATGGCATCGACAGATCCGTGGTCTTAATCGAGCGGTTCTTTAACAAGGCTCGCAGTCACATAGGGGATCGCATCATCCAGGCTCAGGAGGATGAGCGGCATAAACTGGTGCGAGATATCCATGACGGTCCTGCACAGGCAATGGCTAATCTGGTGATGCGCATGGCGATCTGTGAGCGATTACTGGAAGCAAATCGGCCTGAGGTCATGCAGGAGTTGCGTCAGATCAAGATGCTGGGTCAGGAATCCTTGCGCGAAGTAAGACATATTATTTTCGATTTGCACTTTACCTCGCTCGATACCTTAGGCCTCGTACCAGGACTTCGGCGCTACTTCGAAAACGTGCAAGGACGAGAAGGAGACGTGATCCGCTTCCGGGTAAGGGGAACCGAGCAAGACCTGCCTCAGACTATGTCAGTGGCGTTGTTTCGGATGATCCAGGAAGCGGTTACCAACGCCCGCAAGCATGCGCAGGCAAGTGAGATTCAAGTTCAAATGGGGTTTGGCGATGATCATGTGGACGTTTCGATCAAGGATGACGGGATAGGTTTTGACGTGCACCTGGTGGAAGAGGCTCGTGCACAAGGCCAATCATTCGGCCTGATAGGTATGCGTGAGCGCGCGGCGTTACTCGGTGGTGAGGTGTCAGTGGAGAGTCAGCCCAACTTCGGTACTACAGTGAAGATTCACCTTCCGATGCCCAGGGAGGAGTGACAGCTCCACAAAACTGAGTGATGGAGGGAATGCGAGTGTCGCCGATTCGTGTGCTTATTGCTGATGACCACGCACTGTTGCGTGAAGGCCTGCGGCGCATCTTGGAGCTGGAACCTACCCTGGAAGTAGTCGGCGAGGCCAGCAACGGGGAAGAGGCCATACAAATGGCTAAGGAACTCTCGCCCCATGTGATCTTGATGGATATCCGCATGCCTGGTATGGGAGGACTCGAGGCGACTCGTGCTATCCGTGAGCAGGTGCCGTCAACTGATATCATCGCCCTTACCATCCACGACGGTGATGAGTATGTGGTGGAGATGGTCAACGCCGGAGCCAAGGGTTATGTGCTCAAGAATGTTGAGCCGGCCACGCTTGTAGAGGCCATTCACAGGGTTCACGAGGGCGAGTCGTTTATTCCCAGCGATCTGATGGTCCGGGTGTTTCGGGAGTTTCAGCGTATGTCGGCCGCCAGGAAGGATGTCCCGGAAGAGCCATCGACCCAAAGTGAGACTCAGGAGGACAGACTCACTGCCCGCGAATTGGAGGTCTTACAGCACATTGTCCTGGGCGAGACAAATAAGGAAATTGCGGCTTCATTGTACATCAGCGAAAAGACGGTAAAAAATCACGTCACCAATATTCTGAGAAAGCTCGGGCTCTCCGACCGGACTCAAGCTGCTGTCTATGCCTTGCGTCACAATTTGGTAAATACGGAGGGATAGCCGACGCGTCCGGGCGTATATATCGTTTGGGACTTGGGGGGCATACGAAATGAGCCCATTGACTTATTCCCTTAGGGGGCTCAGTGAGGGTAAGCTACATGCATAAGGACTTATAGTGTATGCTATGGCGCGGAAGAGATCCGTAAACAGCCCCCGCTCTTTGCGATCTCTTTCGCCTTTTTCTCGCGACTGTCTATCATGGGAGGTTGTGTGCGTCTGCAGTGAGTGGGTCAGGTCAATAGGGGGATGTTCCTATGCAGACAATTCGGGTACTGGTAGCCGACGATACGGCTGAAACTCGGGTCAACGTGCGGCATCTGTTACAGCTTATGGGTGGTTTTGAGATCGTCGACGAAGTATCCGACGGGCTGGCCGCGTTGGAGAGAACACTGCAGTTGAAGCCTGACTGTGTTCTGATGGATGTCAACATGCCAGTCATGGGAGGAATCGCCGCCGCTGCGGAACTCTCTCGCCGAGCGCCACAGGTGGCCATCGTGATGATGTCTGTTGTCGGTGAACGAGAGAACTTGCGTCAGGCTGCGGCCGCTGGGGCGCGCGATTATCTCATCAAACCGTTTGATGCCGAAGACCTGGTTCGAGCCATTCGCTGTGCCGTCGAAAAAAACTTCAACGGCCATTCAGCAGCTACCTCTGCAATTGTTCGGGTTTTCCCGATGGCCCAAGAGAATGTCATTTGTGAGCATTCGTCTCATCCGTCCACTCGGTAATCGAGTGTCTCGTGACGATCGGATGAGCGGGTGAATCCTTCCGCGGGCCTAGCACGGCTAATCCTGCAGCGAATAGCATGAGGATGAGATGCTATTCCATTCTGGCTGCGGGGGTTGTCAATGGACAAGAAACTGCAGAAAGGCAGGGAGCGTTTGGCGGACCTTTCGCAGCGCGAAAGAGACGTCTTGAAGCTAATAGCGCTTGGTCTGGCAAACGATGAGATAGCCGCAAAGCTATTCATCAGTCCTCACACCGTGAAGAACCACGTCAGCAACATTTACCGTAAACTAGGGATCGATGACCGCACTCAGGTCGCTTTGGTAGCATTGCGCCTGGGGCTTGTATCTCTGGATCATCTCGATCAAGCGTGAAAAACGGACCTTTTCGGAAACACCGGGCCCTGTTTGCAGACAGGGCCCGGTGTATTGGAGGGTAAACGTCAAACCGAGCACACATAGATTCGGCGGCTCGGTTTGTTATAGTGGTAACTGAATGCGGTTTTGGCTTAGCCTCTGGTTGGTGTTCTGCACTCTTCTGGCAGGGTTTGGGACCAGGGAA
>JBMNSS010000076.1:0-12401 GCA_050945315.1 Limnochordia bacterium
CTCCCGTGGAATTCACCGTACGGTGTTCCGTATGGATACTGGGAGGCGCGTCTTCACTGCCGATGGGCTCAATTCCAAGTTCATTCAACGTCGACAGCAGATCGGCAACTACTTCCTGTCGTCTGCGGTAGAAAGTCGATGCAAAGCAACGCCAGAAAGTCCAGCCGGCGCGTTCCAGGGCCCGTTGTCGTCTGATGTCGTCAGCCCACCGTTCAGGACCGTGGAAAGCATCACCGTCGCACTCGACCGCCAATCTTCTGTCGTTATGGCCTTCGACAACGAGATCAATGCTGTATCCGCCGCTGCGCACCTGGGGTGTTACCCTATAGCCCCGCTGCACGAGCTCACTGTACACGTCCTTCTCAAAATCGGACTGGAATGATCCTTGATGAGACGCGGCACGACCTTCATCTTGTTGGTAGGGGGACCGGAAGTGCTCAATCAGCTTGCGCCGCAGTTCGTCGGCGTTACTGAGATCGCCGAGTTCCACTGAGCGGACAAGATACATTCGGTCGCGAGCCCGTGATCCGGCGACATTGAAACGTTGGGCAAATCGGGCACCGCTCAAAGGAGTTGCATTATCAGGATCGGCTACCATGGAAAGGAACATGATGTCGCGCTCATTGCCCTGAAACGTGCGAGCATCCCCGCAGGTGATCTGATGACGCTCGATCAGCTCGGGGCCTAATTCCTCAACCAGCCGACTCCAAACGGCGTGTGCTTGTTCCTGTCCCAAAAGCGATACTACGCCTATCGTTCGGTTGCCCAGGTCAGGATCGCTCACCAGGCTTTTTATTTCATTGACAATGACTCGTACTTCGGGTTCGTTGACTTGGCCTTTTCGGTAACCGTCCTGCACCGAAATCGCGACTAACGGCGGGTCAAGGCGTTCTGATGCATGTGGAATCCGCAGCGGAATCAATTGGTGGTCGTAAAACTCTCGCTTTGAGTACTCGATAATCGGCCCCGCGCAACGGAAATGCTCACGGAGCACAATCGATGTTGATGCAAATACCACATTGTACAGATCATATATTGAACGTTCCGGTGACATTTGAGCTGCATAGATGGGCACCTGACCCCGGAGAAAACGGGCCATGAGATCCTGTACCTTTTTTTCTTCAATCCCCACCGCGTCAGGGGAGACCTGCTTTTCGTCACCGACGATCAGTACTTTCTTTGCCCGCAGAAGCGCCGGCAGGGCGGTCAGATCGGATTGCGATGCTTCGTCGACTATCACCAGGTCGAACACGCCAAGCTCAGCAGGAAGCGATTCCGAAACGCGAAAATGGGTCATGATCCAGCACGGAACGACCAGATAAGCCTGCTGAGCGGCTCGCCGGGCCTCTTGGCGGTATCGCACGGCGCGCTTTCCGGTACCTTTGCCAATTGTCTTAATGGCGTTTAAGTAGGCCTTTAGTGCCGCCCGATCCCGCTGTGAGGCATTCTCGGCGATACGGAGCCAAGCACGTTTGGCGACGACCTCTTCATAGCGGCGGGCCAGCTCCTGTTCAGTGCGCTTTCTCCCGACGGCCAACTCTCTGAGTTTGTCCCAACCGTCAATGGACTCCAGATAGACGGCTAACCGACGCAGGCGCCAGGCTGTGTCCCAGTTGTCCGGCAGCAGCTTGTCTACAGGTCCGTTGACCGGCTTCTTGAGAAGCTCCGCGTATTGCGGCGCGCCCGAAGCCGCGATCTTAGCGCATAGATCCCTAACCGTGACGAACTCCTCCTGCAGTGCAATGAGTCGTTCCATCTCGCCGATCAGGATCTTCCACCGCTCATGGACTTCCGTGTCAGAACATGCAGGATCACCCAGGCGTGCTGTCAGGCAGTCCCGGAGTTCCTCAATGACGGGCGCAGGATGATCGCCTACATGTGTCATCCACTGCTGTCGTTCTTCTTCGGCGGCCATGAGACGAGCGCGCTCCAGATGACGCTGTATGGTTTTCTTGAGGATGTCGAGGGCCTCTTGATCAGCTCTGAAGTAATAGCGATGCGCCAGATTTGGGAAGGCGCGGCGCGCAAAGGCTTCACACTCGGATTTGAGACGAACGAGTCTTCTTACTTTGCGGTAGGTGTTCCACGTCCTCAAAGCTGCCGACGGATCCTGTTGAGGAACCGGTGGAACCACCTCAGGAGACAACATGTGTGACAGTTGATTCCAACGGGCGACCAGACGGCGGATCTCACGCCCGTGTTCGAGGAAGTCCTTAACATGCGCCCAATCAGCCGGATCATCGGACGGGCTTTTTTCCAATACGCGTATAGATCTCAACAGACGCCTTGTTCCGGGTTTTACCAACAGCCGGCCGAGAAGCTGTTTGCCTGCGGCCAGGTTGCTGACGGCTCTGTACAAATCGTCGCTGTCTTCAGCCCCGGCAGGCACTGAGACCGGCTTGCGGAAAAAAGCTGCCTGGTCAGCTTCGATTTCCTCAAGCTGTCCGTGCAGTTCTTCCAGCAAAGCGAGAGAATTGTCATTGCCCTTCATGAGGCGGACTTCAAGGCGTTGCGTCCATTCCTGACCGTCTTGGGCGAGCTCGGTCTGCAAGTCTTTCACGCTGTCCAGAGCAGCCAACACACGTTTCGCTTCGGCTGAGGCGTCCGGACCCAAATCAGCCATGGCGGGCAGATTCCCTTGTGCAATGGCCCTGTCTGATTCCGTTAGCTTCACCAGAGCACGATGTACCTCTGCGATCTCCACGGGATTGGGAAGGCATTCCGGTCTCGGCAGGGTGACGTCTACGTATACGATATCTTCTCCTAATTCTTGCCTGGCCTTTCGAAGTCGGATCACGTCCTCGTTCGAGAACCGTGGGGTGAATTCAGGACCGATACCGATACGATCGGGAATCAGATTGGCCAACTCATCATGGCAGGCGATCTCCCGAGCGGCTCTGAAGGGATCAATGCGTTCTCCTTCGAGTTCTATGCCTGAGAGGTTGAGTCGAAACCAACGCGCCGTCAGACGGTCGATTGCAGCCAAGTTGCTATGGAGAGTGTCAATTCGTTCCTCAAGGCTGCGAATCTGCCTTTCGGTCTCCCCTCGATCAAGACTCTGAATCTCACCTGCGATACGGTGAATGGAATCCTCAAATTGCCGTATCCCCTCCCGATCGCTGGATAACAGTGCCACTGTCAAGGCTCGAATATCCTCCGGGATCTTGTCCCGAAGCACACTCAGCGCCGGCTCTTTCATCGATGTGATCAGAACGCGTTTGCCTTCGGCCAGGTAATGGGAGATGATGTTGGCAATTGTATGTGTCTTTCCCGTTCCCGGAGGGCCTTGAACCACTACGCCGTCAGACACCTCCAACAGCTGGACTATGCGAACCTGTTCTGTGTTGTATGGTTTGGGAAAAAACAGATCACGAGGCTTGTCGGAGCGATTGTCTTTGCTGTCATGGTAGGTCGTTGACACGCCCCGGAACTCGGGAAGCTGCGGATCCGTGCTGTGATCAGAGGGCTCTGATACGATGGCGCGGACGGCAGGGGGTAGGTAATCCGCCGCCTCTATGTGGTCCGTAAGGCGATCGAGGTCTTGCAGCACTACGTTGTTGCTGCGAGGACGCGCAAAAAGCACCCAAGTGTCCGTGATCTGAAGCCTCTGGTCCGGTTTGGGCAATGAACGGCTGGGTTCGTCTTGACTCTTTTCCGTCACATACTCTCCGTATAGGTGAGCCGCGGCACTGCGTAAGATTGGCTCAAAGGAAGCCTTCTCAAACGGAGAGAATGGTTTGGTGGAATGCGCCAGAAATCCACGTGCCGCCTTCTCTACATCGGCGACACCGTTTATGTCGGCCGATGCGTACCAGTCCAGCTCCACCTGCACCTGCGCCATATCCCGGGGCCGGACTTTGATTTCGGCGGTCTGGTCATCGAGCTGCAACTCTACGGATTGGGTGAGCAGGGGGTATGTAACCGTTGTCAGATCGTTATGCTTCCAGACTCCCATACCCACACCCCATACCAGCTCAACGGGCGATTCCACAACGCCCCCCAGTTCCTGTTTCAGAGTGAAAAGCCTCGTATACAGATCAATCGTCTTGCGGCGCGGACGCTCTTTTTCCGCCCACGGTTGCCACTTTTGTTCAACGTATTCTTTGAAATCGTTTTGCACTTGCTCAGCAAGCGGATAATCATCCAGCCACACCATTTCTTCAAGTGAGGCTTCGTCGTCATCGACCGCTGAGGCACCAGCCGTGTCACGGGGCAATGCCTCCGCCAGTACGGAGTCCAACAGCGCAGGTTCGCCATGCGGATTGCGGAGGCGGTCAGGGTCGATCCACGGGCGGAGAAGAGAGCTTCTAACCTGCGGCGGCTCTGTTTGGCGCAGGCGGGATACGGACAGCCATATCTCCTCGTCACCGCCTTCTTTGATGTTTAGCTCTATGCCAGGCAATCCACTGATGTCACCCTCAAACAAGAGGAAGCTTCTGTGAACGCGGATATCCGCCACCGGTTGAACACGCAAACGCGCTGAATGCCGACAGTACTCGACCAAATCAAGGAGTCTTTCTTTTTCCAGGTCATTCGTGTCGCCGTATTCCGCATCGAGAACGCCCATGACATCACCCTCAACTGCTTAGGCATGTTCTGACAGACTGAGCGGGTGTCTTTCAGCTCGTCTGTCGGCCACTTGTTCAAGCCCCGTATCTCCGGGAAATGATGGCGGAAAACTCACAGTCTGTTACGTGAGCCGCGGCAGGATCGCCCTCTCTGTCAACACCGTGCGGGTAGGTATTACGAGAGTGTTATGTGTCCATGGAAGGGCGGCTTTCACGCACGTGACGATCGCTTCTTGTCCGAGCTTGGTTTTCTTGTCAAGACAGAGGCGCGCAACCTGGTTTTCGATGGCTCTGAGAATCGGACAAGCACAGGCCATCTTGTCGCATGTGGTAGAAGACGGACGCCGTCCTCGACGGCAGCAACCCTACCAGTTCCGGCCCCACAGTTGCAGTTCACCCAACTGGATTTCCTCATGCGGCAGGTCGCTTTGTTTCAAAGTAATTCGCAACCAATCAGCTGTGTTTTCAGGCAGCCGGCCCGTCACAACCAGATGAAAACGACCCTGCGAGTTCTTATCTTTGACGGAGACCTCGTAGGGATGCTCGTGCCAGATATCGCCGTCGGAGGAAATGTCGATTCTCAATATCTCTTCAATGTTCGCCGTCGACGCGTATACACTGAGCTCGTAACGCTCAAGATTAGAGCTCTCCCAGATAAGATACTCGGTCCCCGGACCAGTACGTACCCGTCGGTCATTGTCCTCGAAGTACTCGTCTTTTTGCCCGGTTGAGTATCCCCACCCGTCTGAGGCGGCGAATGTCTCCGAGAGATCAAAGGTGCCCAACCACCCGGCTATAGGCGGTTGAAAGGAATCGAGCATGTGCCACCGATTCTCAACCCGCAGGGGAAACTCTCGGAAGACGTCGCCGCCGTCTTCCAGGGCAATCCGTACACTGAGGGCATGGGAACCGTCCGTAAGGGGGCGCGCGTCTACAAGGAGCTCCTCCGGTACGTCGATGCCTTCATAGATGAGCCGATCGGCAAAGGTGACTGCCACCCCCGACACCTTGATCTCTTCCGGAGTCTCGAGGCGCAGCTTGACCGGTACCGTTCCCGCCACTCTCTCCGATGCCTGAGGCGAGTCCATGTCCAGGATCATACGGGGAAAAAGCTGCCATATGTCCGTTTCAGCCACCCACTCCGACAAAGGAACCACCGCGGGTTGAATCGTGACTGTCTCGGCATCGTTCAAAGGGAGAAACTGTACGGCCAGGGTGGTGTCAATGACATCCTGAAGATGAATGGCCAACTTGCGAAACCCCGTGTTGGGATTCTGCCCCTCAGGATTCGGCGAGCCGGGCAGCGGCTCGGCGGCCAATATCTCAAAACAGGCATCGGAGGGCGAAAGAATGCGGACCATAAGCTGCCTGCCATTCCGCTGCAGAGTGGCTGTTCTGCCGTCAGTATCGATGTGCACGCCGGCTTTCGTATGCATGAACCACCAGAGTTCCGCCGGATCGTCAGCTTCGATCTCATCTTGGATCATGACCTGCCGCCGGTTATCAAAAAGGGCTATCCCGCGTCGAGCCCGGGCATGGGGCGCATAAGCCGAGCTCATGTCAATGATGCCCACCGCTTCATTTGGCCGTGACGCCAGGTGGATAATCGGGGCGTTGGCCGCCAGGTTTTGATCCGGACCCGCTCCGGGATTGATGACCAACGTGTTTTGCCCTTCGGCCCGGATTCTGTAATACGTCCAACGTTGGCCGCTGCCGCGGTTGCTGTATCCCGGCAGATTGTAGTTGTCGGCACCTGTCTGCTCAGCCCAACGCACGCTCAAGGCATCCAACACGAAATTGCCGACATCCAGCTGACCGTGCCCGCGGTTGACCGTTCCTCCTTTGAAGGCCACGAAGACACCTTCCGGTTGCAGCCAAGCGCTGCGAAACGAGGCGACCTCCACTCCGCTGAAGTGCTTGTCCAAGGCCAGGCTGTCAAATGCGGAGTCTTCACCGAGGCCCGGTCGGTACCACAACAGGTTCTTAGCCGCGCTGCCCCCGCCGGTATGAAGAAACCAGCCGGCCAAAGCAGGTTGGTTGAACCTGTCGGCCAACCACAACAGCTCCGAAGCCCGGGGTGCTTCTGTCCCGGTGTCACCGAAGTTGAAGGTCTCGTCTTTGTTGTTCGTGAGATAGACGGGGAAAAACCCCGTCTGATCGATGCCGGGTGTCTGAGCCAGCCCGAAATCCGTACCGAGGGCGGTTTCCAGTGCACACATATATGAGATAAGGTAGCGAATCGAATAGTGCCAGTAGCCGGTGCCTTCATCCCAACCGCCGTCAGGGCTGAACCTGGCGATGGCCTGGCGCACCCAATGCAATCCGGTCTGAAGTATCTCCTCCGCCATCTCAGGCACTTCATCAGCCAGTGCCAAAGCTCCCATGGCGATTCCGCCGTTTACCACGAAGCACCAGTTACTCTCCGTCCAATTGTGGCCGCCTTGCCAGCCCGCCGGGGCTTTTCCGTGGTAGTACATCAGTGCCGAGTCAAGACCTTTGTCTATGATGGCTTCCCGTAAGATCTGCCGCTGTTGTTGGCTCCACACATCATAGAGCCAATCGTAGGCGATGGCGAAGGCTCGCGTCATTTCCGCCGTGTCGAGGAAGTGCGAAGGATTCCAGTCGGGGAAGTTCGCCGCGGCCTGAAGCTCTTGCCACAATCGCTCAAGATAGCGCTCGTTGGCCTCGATGCGGTAGGCCATGGCCAGGGTTTCGACGCGATCCAATACTTGGCGGCTCGTGGCCAGCAGCCGTTTGCCGTCGGGAATCACATACTCTGAAACGGGCTCAAGAACGATCTTGTCTGCTGAAAACGTCAAGGACGCATACCACCGGCGCATCAGGGTATCTTCCTGAACCAGGCGTCGGATCCGGGCGAAGTCCTCGACCGTTGCCATGACCCGGGGATGCTGCCGTCTGAGAGTCTCAAGAATCTCCGCATGGAGGCCGGATGAGTCCTCCGCTGAGACGGACACTTTTTCGTATCCGGCAGGCAACTGCTGAACGGACAGGTCATCGATCCAGAGCGATCCGGGTCCGAATTGGTTGAAAATCTGAATCAAGATGGTTTTCACTTCCGGAGGCACGGTAAAATCGACTGTGAGCCGCGCCCAGTTTGAAGGATCATACGTCTCGGCCTGGGGCTCCAGATGGAAGTTGGGGCCGGCCAAGGAGGGCTTGGTAGCCTCATCAAGTGGCTCGTGCAGCCAACTCATCTGCCAGGCCGTCTTGTTCGCCTCATTGTGGGGTGATGCGTTGTAGGCCATGATGCGCGGTCGGATGTTCTTGGGCTGAATGCCTTCGCTCGCCTGATACCACACGGTGAAGCGATAGGCTCTGCCTCCTTCCAGCTGCACGTACTTGCCCAAAGCCGGTCTTTCGTTGCCGTCACTTGTAATGCGGACCGACCACTCACCGGAGCGGGCTTGGGCGTTATCTGAGACGATCTCGGCATTTCCGGACACATAGCCAAAGGCGAATCCCGCCGGTCTGCCTTGTGCGGTAACCTCTTCGAAGCTTCCGTTTTGCATCAGCTCCACCGGAGTCGCCGACACCGACACCGCGACCAGACACAGGAAGAACATCGCCCATGCCATGTTTGGCCGTCGAATCGTGTGCATTTCGCTCCCTCCCGAAATCAGTGTCCTGTTCTGTCCAAGCAGCACTCCATGCGCATGTGATGCGTGAACTTGCCAAAAGCAATCGAAGAACCACGAATACAATACGCTCATTAGACAATCATGTCGGTTTTCCTCCGCGAAATCGGGTGGTTGTCCGAAATGACGGGAGAGTCCGGATGGTAAGCGTCGAAGAAGTGCCTGGGAATGTTATGAAGGGTAACCCGGCGGGGGAGAAGAACCAGGTTTCGGGTAGCCAACACAAATCGAATGGCCGGTCATGAGGAGGAAGCACAGTGGACATTGCACATAGGTGGATGAGCCTTCCGCACGAGTGGCAGCCCCTGTTCGAGCGATGGGCGGAGGATCCGAAAAACGAGGTGGTTGTTCATTCATGGCCGCAGTACGGAGGCCAGAAAGTATTGGGATTGACCTGGGGCCGCCCGGATGCCCCGGTTCGCCTGATGGCAGCGGTTCCCCATGCGCATGAGCCCGCAGGCACGGCAGCTATGGTTGATCTGGCCGCGCAGCTGATCACGGGACGGCACCTGGATGGGGCGGCCACGGAGCTGCCGATGGAAGAGATCCGGGAGAAATGCTTGATCACCCTTCTGCCTGACACGAATTCGCAAGGGCGGGCCAAGCGTTCCGTACGCTGTTGGGATGGTGCTCATGATGACGACACCTTCCTGAAGATAGTCTTTGGCATCGCCGCCGACGGGAGCCGCTTCGGGCGCTATCCGGAGTGGAGCCTGAAAGAGCACCGGCCTCGGCAGATTGGCATCGAATATGAACAGGTGACGGACGATCTTTTCGTGGAGCCCAACACCAGCCGCCGTTCCACGCATTTCAAAGCCATAACGCAGTTGCATGCCCGCTACGGGCATACTCATTTCTTGGACATGCATCAGCATGAACAGCCTCCGGCGGCCATCCTGCCGGCGGACTTTGAGGAGTTTTCGCCGGAAGATCAGGCCAAGACCATGGCTTGGGCTAAGGCGATAATCGACGGCTTGTCTGCCGTGGGAGCCGATCCGCGGCCGGAACCAGTCATCTCGTACAGAGGACAGGAGCGGCAGCGGTTTTTCCAGGCTTTTTGGCGCGATACCTGCCCGGGAATGTTTAGGCTGGTCTCCGAAGTGCGCAACAACCTGGACCGAAAAACCGGGGTGCCGACAACCATGGAACAGCAGCTCACCATGGCCAACGCGGTTCTTGTGGGGACCATCAAGCATCTGATGGAAACGGCGAAATAAGGCGGACGCACGGAGGGTGGGGACGGTCCCACCCTCCAAAGCGTGTGACTATCGGGAAAAATGCTCGTCCATCATGGCGGTGAACAGGCGCTGCAGTTCCGACAGGGCCACCTCAACGGCCGTGGCTCCTTGCCATATTTGTTGAGCCACGGGATGGGTCAAAAACGGCAGGCCGGCCGGATGTGCCCAGTACTGATTGGCCCCGCCGTAATCCATGGCCTCTACGAAAGCAATGATGTTTTTGGGCGGGGAGATGCGCAGGAAGGTCTGCGCCGCGATCTTGGTCTGCGTAGGTATCACTCCGCCGAGAGCATGAAGCTCCAGCGACTGCTTCGGTTGCATGATAAACCGCACGTAGTCTTTTGCCTCATGGATGTTCGGTGAAGTGGCGGGGATGGCCCAGGTCTCCGGGCTCATAAATGTCGTCCGGCTGCGTTCGGTGCCTACCGCGAGCGTGGGCAGGCCGACCACGTCCCAGTCAAAATGAGCACCTTCTCTGAACTTCGGGACGTCGAAGACACCTCGGCCCACCATGGCCACCGATCCGGCCAAGGCGTTTCTCAGGCTGTCTCCGCTGGGGGCGTGAACTCCGCTGCGTCCGGATCTCAGATCCGCAAACAGCCGCACTCCGGCCCGGCGTACGGGATCCAGCAGATTCAGCGATCTTCCCTCATCGGTATAGAGCGTTCCTCCGTAACCCCAGGCCATATGAGGCCAGTACATCTGCAATCCCCATTGATCCGGCTGTCCGTCCCCGGAGGTATCCCGCGTCAGAGCCTTGCTCATGGCAAGAACCTCATCCCAGGTCCAACTATCGCGGGGGAACTCCAAGCCCGCTTCGCGCAAGAGATCCTTGTTGTAATACATCGTATGGCAGTTGATCCCGTGAGGTATGGTCAGCAGGCGGCCTTCCCAACGTGAGGAGATCAGTGCGCCCGGGTGGATGTCTCTGATGGCGGGATCTTTCTCAAACAGATCATCGAGGGGCAGCAGGTTGTCGGCAAAGGTATAAAATGCCGCCCCCAACCACATGACGTCAATCGGCGTACCGGCGGCCATCATCGTGAGTAAGAACTCCGTGTAGTTTCCGGCTACCCTGATCACATCGACGGTGACATTGGGATTCAGCTCATGGTAGCGTTCAGCCCATTTCTCATAGACCGGAAATCTCTCCGGCGAGCTGGCTTGGGCCGAAAAGGTGATCGTGGTTTTGGCGGCCAAAGCCGAAGTGTTTCCAGCCGTCAAGACGGCCGCGACAACGATACTGGTCACCCACTGTCTGAAACGCATCTTGCATACCTCCCGATACCCTTCTTTTGGACAACTACAATAGATCTATTATGGCGGAATTACCCATGTTCCTTCCTATTCATCAGGCGGTAGTGAAAGAGAGCGATAGAAAATAAGATAAACGGATTTTAGAAACGCCGAAGCGTTGCTGAAGAGAGGCGGGTTTCAGCCGCCGGCATCTAAAGGAAAAAAAGGGCCAGTTGTCTAAACACAAAACTGATTGAACCATTGGGGAACGAAAGGAGTCTTTGACGTGAAAAGAGTGGGATTGAGTTCGTTCGTGCTGCTCGCGCTCATCTTCTCGCTTGCGGCTGCCGTCGGACTGGCTAAAGAGATCACGTTCTTGACGGTCGGTTATTCAGGCGAGTTGATAAACTACCTGCGGAACGAGGTCGTACCTGAGTTCAGGGAGAACTACGGGGCCGATGTGGTCATGTTGACGGCCAATTGGAATACCCGTATGGAAAGAATCATCGTCCTTACGGCAGGAGGCACGCCCCCTGACGTGGTCTGCACCGGCGCATATTCACCTTACGAAGAAGGCTCTTTGGGAATGCTGGAGCCTTTGGACAACTACCTGGCCCGGTGGCCTTTGACCCCCCGGTTTTCCAAGGGTCTGTGGGACGCCGTGAGCTGGCGTGGTCGCATTTACGCGGTGCCACAGAACTTGAGCCTGCGAGGTATCGCCTACAACAAGGAGCTCTACGCTGAAGTCGGTCTCGATCCCGAAAGACCGCCGATGAGCTGGGATGAGCTCACGCAGTTCGCCCAACGGCTGACCCGCGTTGAGGGAGATATGGTCGCCGTTCAGGGCATTAAGCTTGAGACCACTCCGGCGGGGGCGGCGCAGTGGTTCTTCTGGTTCTTGCGACAGGCCGGTGTAGCGGAGATCGATTCTGATCAGATGACATCAAATCTGATGCGTCCTGAGGCCATCGATGCTCTGCAGACCTTGCAGGAGCTCTATGCGGCCGGACAACACGGTTTGCCGGTTATGTCGGGCGCGTACGTCAAAGGTCGCGAGGCCATGCGTTGGCTCTTCCCGTCAGGTGTGTCCTCCATGATAGCCCAAGATCCTGACATCATGGGCCGGACGGGCGTTTTCGCACCGCGGCGCACGCCGGAGAGCAGGCCGGTGGCCCATGTCTTTGCCAACGGGCTGGCCATACCCAGTGCCAGCAAGAACAAGGATCTGGCCTGGGAATGGATTTCATCGTTGTACCAAGACGATGTGCTCTATGAAATACAGCGCATCAGTTGGTTTTTCAGCGGCCGTCTCGATTTCCTCAACCGGATGAGAGAGGTCCAGCCGGGCATCGAGTACTGGTATGCCATGGATCAGTATATCCAGGCCTCGGTGTTTCCTCCGCCGCGTGATGTTTCTCAACAGGAGCTGGGCAACCAAGTCCTGAAGGCCTGGAGACTGGAGACCTCTCCTTTGGCGGCCCTGGAGCAGACTCATGCTCTGTGGACCCGACTGCTCGCCGACTGGAAAGCCGATATCGAAAGCCGATATCGAAAGCCGATATCGAAAGCCGATATCGAAAGCCGATATCGAAAGCCGATAGCGGGAGGAGCGCCGCATGAGGTCAGTCGGCAAGAAGGCGGTCCTGGTCATCAACTAATTGGTGTTGGCGGGTCCGATCGCTCAAGCCGGCGCGGTGATCACG
>JBMNSS010000077.1:0-12388 GCA_050945315.1 Limnochordia bacterium
ATCTCCATGGGTTACAAAGGAGATTATACCACCTTTTCCCCTCGCGCAATCATCTTCCTCCGCCATCCATCGAATTCCGAAGGTCGAAATCAGAGCCAGTCAACGAGACCATGCGCGTAGAGATGGCCCGAAATGGGTAGGACTTGCTTTCACGAAAGATATATACAGGGAGTCGTTGCATAGTCACGGACAGTATCGCTTACGATGGGGGGCACCGCTCAGCACGCGATGAACCGCGGAAAGACTCGCCTATGTGAGTGACGATATGGAGAAATCCGTACAACAGGTGCGCAAACGGTGTCTACTCTGGGCCCTTCTCAACAAGACGTGAAAAGCGACCCTCTCCTCGGCTCCTCCGTCGGACGGGTCGCCACTGACCCAGCCAGGGTACCACCAGGAGTCCATCCTGAGCTTGGAGAGCGCCGCGCGGCACCACCTCCGAACCCACTGGTCATTTCACGAGACCCAGGCCTCCTATGAAGTCAGCACGACTGGCTACGGGCGGACGACCGCCGCCGAACCGTCGCTGTTGTCGAGGTCCCTCTCGGTCTGTGTGACACTGATCCTGATGCCCAACCCTACGGCACCCGCTGTCAAGCCGACCTGGGCGATCTGCCTACGCCAAGGCGCGCCAACACGCTCGAGCCTTGCCTTTGCTGTGCGCCGCCCTCGCGTGGATCTGCGAAGGCCACTACTAAGATCTGCCTCTTCCCGGACACTGCTGCGAGCGCCCCAGGCAACCGGAAGAGGCCAAACAGGCCCGCATCTGGGCAAAGAGTGCGTTGTCGTGCCCGTCAGCCCTGAGGCCCGCGCTGAATCCACCGCCCGCTGCGCCCTCCTGCTTCACCGACAAGGCCACACGGACGACTGCGTCAAAGAATCCCAGTGGGCCGCGGCGCCCTATAGACGGCGGAGCAACGAAGGAGCAACCGCTCAGGACTGCCAAGCTCTCGCCCGTTAGATTAGCCTCCCACTCAAACGGCCGTCGATGGCGTGGTCACCCAACTCCGAAGGAGTGAATTCCTGGCTCGTCCGACGAGAGATGCTCGCGAGCATCAAAGACGCCGGCCTCTCCCGCCCGACAACGTCAACGTCAGTTAGGCCAGATTACATTCAAGAAAGCGAGCATGTCATCGGTGCGATATAGCATCGTGTGCGCATCTATCTGCTGCGCCCGCACTCCCGCTATCTTCCTCCAGGGCGCGCTGTATGGGTAGACATAGCGCACCTCCCAGGCATATGGCGGTTCAAAGCGTACCGGAGGGACCCTATCAATGCCTTGACACGCCGCACTAACAGTGCTTTCAATCTGAGCGCATACCTCATCCGGCGACACATGCCGCGCCCGTTGCCACCCCTCACCCCATTTGGTCACCACCGCGGAGATGTTGGGTACCAGGGCTTCGGCCTCGGCTACGAGCTTGTCATCTCCGGAGGCGAAGATCACCGGCACCCCCTGGTAACCCGCCAGAGCCGTCCAAGAGCCGAACTCCCCTACATAGACACCGTTCATCCGGTAGTAGACAATGGTCTTCGAAGAACCGGTATGACACAACGGCGCATGGGCCATACCCGCCATGGCGTGTTGTCCCACGAACATCATGGCGTCATACTCAGTGAGCGACGCGAAACGAGAACGAAACGGGTCCTTACCCCGCACGTAGACCGCCCGCTCATCCATTTCTTCCGGAATCAGACCTCCGGAGCCGTGGCCGTCCAATACCTCCACGACAGCGTCAGGAGCCGCGCCGAGAATGCCTCGAACGCATGCATTGACCTCTCGCGTTAGATGACGCATGGAGGCAAATCGAAAGGCTTCGTCTCCGTAGGTTTGGCTGAACCGTTCCACCCCGGAGGGCCCCTCCAGATCGGTGATGATAAAAATCCTCACGGATGACTCAACTCCCCCCCTGACAGACTAGGCACACTTTCACCGAGGGCAAGGGTTCCCCTTCTGAACGGGATAGGCTAAACCAAAAACAGCGCTCCTAGCATGTAGGGAACAAGAGCCAGGACGGCTAAGGCCTGCTTGCGACCCCTTGACGTGTTTCGGTCATCCCATGTAAAGAGATAGAAAGCCAGGACAAAGGAGACCAGCCCTCCGATGAACAGGCTCAGCATCGCCCAGAGGGGATCGTAGAGGGTGTTGCGCCTATAGGCCAGACCGTCTAAGCCTATCATGGCATAGGTGGCCGGGAGCAGGTGTCCCAGTCTGACGAAGTTGTCGGGGAGCATCTGCGCCGGTACCATCAGGCCACCCAAGAGAATCGACGGCAGATAGATGAGTTGTTGCCAAAGCACGGCCGAGCGGCTGTTGCGCGCCAGCACCCCGATCAGTGAGCCCAGCCCGCTGTAGGCAAACACGGTCAAGAAAAAGACGAGCAGGTAGGCGCTCCAATTGACGGGCAGTGGCGACGCGTACAGCATGGGTGCAGAAAGGGTGATGACGGCGGTGACCACTGCCATGTGCAACACGGTGGAGCAAGCCGGGATGGCCAGCAACGACGACGCGGGCACACCGTTCACCTTGTAGCTGCGCAGGATGCCCGCCTCTCTCGCCTCGACAAGCGGTGTGGGCAGGCCCAGAATCACACCAGACAGAACGGCGAAGACGACCATTCCCGGGATAAGTTGATCGCCAAAGGCGGGGTTGAGTTGGACCATCATACCTCCCACGAGGAGGTAGAACCCGAGGGGCAATAGGTAGTTCATCAGGAGCAGAGTTCGGTTGCGAAGACCTGCCAGAAATTCGAAGGAAAAGTGCATGATAAAGGCCTTCATTTGCTTTCTCCCTCTCCGTGCGGGGCTTGAGTATGCGTGGCGGGCGATGCCCCCGCATCACAGTCCTGCGTCAGCTCCAAAAAGCGTTCCTCCAGAGACGGGCGCTCTACTCTCAGATCGATCAGCTCGTCCATCGTCTCGTCGATATGACTGATCACCGCGGCGGCCGTGGGCCCCGGCGCGGATGTGAAGAAGACGGTATAGTCGCCCTGTTGCACCCTGTGCGTTACATTGGGCAACTTAGCCTCGGCGAGCCTGCCGTTAGTGGTCCGGACCGACACCTTGGTCAAACCAGCACCGGTGGCCGTAATCTCTTTGGGCGTGCCGATGGCAACCAGACGGCCTCGCAACAGGATGGCCACGCGGTCGGCCATCGTCTCCGCCTCCGCCATGTCGTGCGTCGACAGGACGATGGTGGTGCCTTGCTCTCTCAGTTCTCGCATCAACCGGTGCAGACTGTTGCGGCTGGCTACGTCCAGCCCGGCAGTGGGTTCATCCAAGAAGAGAACCTGAGGGCGATGAACGACGGCCAAGGCCAAGTTCAGGCGCCGCTGCTGCCCGGTGGACAGAGCATGGTACTGGGTTTTCATCTTATCGGTCAGGTCAAGACGCTCCAGTAGAGAAGAATCAGGATCTACGCCATGATAGGCACCAAACAGCCTCATGGCCTCACCTACCGTCAGGTACCCCGGAAGCGCTCCGGTCTGCAGCTGAACGCCGATCACACGAAGCAGATGACGCGACTCCCGGACAGGGTCGATGCCCATCACCCGTAACGTACCGCCGTCGGGCCGCCTCAGTCCTTCCAAGCACTCCAAAGTGCTCGTCTTGCCTGCGCCGTTGGGCCCCAGCAAGCCGAAGATCTCGCCTCGCTGCACCTGAAAGCTGATACCATCCACGGCCACCGTTTTTCCGTAATGCTTGCGAAAGTCCCTGACATCCACCGCCACGTCTTGCATAGCGTCATCTCCCGCGTCTGTCATCATCACCTAATAATACCGGATTACGCGTTTCAACGCCTCATCAAATCCACGATATTTGAGCACCCGCGTCGGGAGGTGTATCCACAACCGTGTGTAATAGGCATATGGTATTTGTCATCGTCTCATTTGGAGATACAACATACCCGAGAATGAAAGGAAGCAGACGTCATGCGAAAAGGATCTATCCCCGTACTGTTGATGATCGTCTTGGGCCTCTCCATGAGCCTCCCTATGATGGCCAACGAGAAGAGCATCACGGCCTTTCTGTGGAAGGCGTGGACCATGCCCCCACACGAGCCCATCGGAGACTGGCTGGAACTCGTTCGCGAGGAGTTCCAAGTCCGACACCCCGACGTAACCGTTGAATACATGTATGCCAACTTTGGGGCGGACCACCTTATCGTTACCATCGCCGGAGGATTGGCACCTGATGTAGCTATTGCCTCTATCGGGTACGCGCTCGATCTTTACGATCAAGGGTTACTTAGATCGCTTTCCGACTACTGGAGCAAGAGCAGGGTAGCAAAGTATGACTTCTTCCCTTCGGCCATGGTATTCAACCAAAGAGACGGCCGGATTTTCGGTGCTCCCTGGTCGATGGAGAGTTATGGCATCATCTACAACGCTGAACTGTTCGAGGAGGCCGGCCTCAACTCGGATCCGTACGGTATAGGAAGCTGGGATGAGTTGGTCAATGCTGCCAAGAAGCTGACGCGACGGGTGGATGATCGGATCACGGTGACCGGTTTCAACGTCGGATTGAGCACAGCTACATTGGCCGGGTGGCTCTATGCCAACGGAGGGCAGTTCTACAACCAGACGTTCGACGGCATTGGCTTTGACGATGCCCGCGGCCACCAGACATTGGCTTTTCTGGCCGACCTACATAACGTACAACTGCCCCTGGTGCGCGGTCCCGGCGGCGCTCAGGCCTTTCTTTCCGGGCAAGTGGCCATGATGGGCAACAACCTGCCCGCCGCAGGCTACCTGCGGGATGCACCTTTCCGGGGCGGACAGACGGATTTTCCTCCCGGACCTTCCGGTACCCATCGTTCCTCCGTGTGTTGGAGCAACATGTTCGTCATCCCCGAGGCGGCGCGCAATCCGGATCTGGGCTGGGCATGGATAGAGACCTTACTCGATCCGGATCTTCAAGCCAAGCTCATCGAGATGCATGAGCTGATATCGCCGTACCGACAGCCTTACAGTTCCAGAGCAGCACGAGAAGTGGTGCGACAACGACCTTATCTGTTCAATACCGCGGATATCCTCGCCAATGCGGGCCCGTACCCGTACGTCAGATTCAGGGAGATCTCGGAAGTGATCAACCCAATGCTGACACGTATGGCAAACGGGCAACTGGCACCCGAAAGCCTGTTGAGCGAGGTCACTCGGCTCGTTAATCCGATCTTGAAGCAAGCCTCTCTGTCTCGATAAGGTTGATCAACATGACGGCGTGGGTGACATGAACGGTCCATCCGTCGATGTCGCCCACGCCGCCGGGTTTTTGTGGTCGGCAATCCGAGTATTCCTGTTTCATGCGCCCCTGCCTGATTCCTTCGCCCACGGAACTAATCTTTCCGTCTCGGTATCGCCCACCCATTGTCATGTGTAGTCATATCGCGGGGCTTCCGGGATCCTGGCATGGCGGCGCCGCCGGCCCATCACTCTCGGGTTCACCTGATGAAGATCGGGATCCAAACCTGGAGCAATTCCACCGATGCCTTCGGAGTGTGACGCCAAGGGTGGAGGAAAGCAATCGACGGGTCGAGAGAGACTGTCAAAGCCGGACAGACCCGTCGCCGGGGCAGGCGTATGACGCCAACCCGCAAAAGGTCATCGATGGGAGTGGGAAGTAGACTTCAGCAACCATGGAACGACACCCACCGGAAAGCATGGTTTTCGGGGAAAGCCCTCCAAGACGACTTCTCTTGAGCGCGATTGAGCTTCCCGACCGACAGCATAGACGGTTCCTGAGCTCATCCGGGCACGTAGGCATACCAAGGCCGATCGACATCACACCGCTGTTAATATCCTCCGATTCATATCCCGTTCATCCGTCACCGCATCTCGTCATCGCCGAACCACTGGTAGGTGACGACACCGCGTGTCCATCGCCACCGGGCTCAAGCGATGTAGCATCCAGGCCCCATATCCACAGAAAAGGCATCGATGAATCGGGTATATGACACCGGGAAGACAACGCGCCCATTGTTGGCCACTGTCTATATACACGCCACTGGCTCTATAGGGCCTGGGCGACCCGTAGACCGCGACTTTCAGCGAAAGCCCTCCAAGAAGACATTTCTTGACTGCAAGTGAGCCCCTGACCAGCAGCATCGCCACTCTTGGCCAAACATCACCGCCAAAGTATCCCACAAACATCCCAAAGGAAGACATGGCGTCGTCGACGTGAGATCCCAGTCACTCCACGGTGGCTACCCCCGGAGAAGGAAGAGCTCCGCTCGAGCGGATATGTAGCTAAAAAAGATAAAAGGGATGGATGCGTAGAGGATACCTGCACTATGAAGGAGATATTACTCTTTCTAATAACTATTTGAGTTACAGACACCCACATTGCACACAACCGGAAGAGATAGCACCATGGACCTACCGGGCATATCTCATCGCCCAATCCAATGCATCGACACGGATACTTAAGACTAAGGGGGATACGCATGCGTCATGCCCACGCCGGTCGTTTTGTTTTGGTCTTCCTTCTGCTCCTGGCGTCGATTCTCGCCGTTCCTCAGTCGGGATCCGCTTTGGAGATCGAGCATCTGGCTTACGGAGGTCACCATCAAGAGCATGTGGATTACCTGAAAGACCGGGCCGAAGCTTTTGAGCAGGCCTCGGGCATCAAGGTATCGGTAAACGTATCAGCGACAGGCGCCCAAGACTACGCGGCTCAGATCTTGCTGAGGTATGCCGCCGGCTCGCCTCCCACGGTCACGGACCTCTATCCATCTATTGCCGGCGAATGCATGACCCAAGGTGTCCTTGAGGATCTGCAACCCTGGTTTGAGAAGGATAACACCGTACGGCTGCAAGACTTAGTGCCGCCGGCGGTAGAACTGTGGAGAGGACCTCGGGGAGAGATCTTCGCCTTCCCACCGGATATCGGCACCGTGGCCGTAGCCTATAACGCCACGATATTCGCCGAAGCGGGAATGCTGAACCCCAGGGAGCTGAAAAGCGAATGGAACTGGAATTCCGTCCTGCAAACCGCCTCACGCCTCACCGTGGACAAAAACGGCGACGGAGTCATTGATCAATGGGCCTCTCGCACCAACTTCCGTGACCTGTTGGGCATCGTCATTCCCGTCCAACAAGCCGGCGGCCACATCTTCGATCGGCCCATCTTCCCCGCTAAGGCCGCCTTTGGCTCACCGGCGATGCTGACGGCCTTGGAGTATGCCAGAGAAGTGTATCGCAGGCAAAATGATGCTGACGGCACCGCCGATTTGACTACCACCGCAGTAGATCTGTGGTATCAGAGTGGGTTTGTGAGCAACACGGCCGCCACGCTCGATGCGGAGTGGGGGGTAGCCCACCAGCCCACAGGTCCGGCCGGCACGTCCGCGTGGGTGGGCAACATGGGTTACCAAATGTCGTCGGGTGTCAGCAACGAGTACAAAGATGCTGTCTGGCAATGGCTGAAGTTCATCTCCATTGATCGCGATTCGATAGCCGCCCGAGTGGCGGCCACCGGTCGAATTCCCGCCTATCTCCCCTATCTGGCCGGTTTCAACTACGCGGGCGTCTTCATGCACAGAGTGCCTGCTTCGGTCAATGTGTTTATCGAGCAGTTGCAGGACACCGAGCGCTATCGCATGATCCCCTACCCGGTCTCTCCGGCCTTCGGGGCCATTCGTACCGCGTTTAACCAACGCTCTGCGCAATTCCTCACGGGAAAGATCAGCGCGGCTCAGTTCGTAGAGGAGATGCAGCGTATCGCCGAGACTGAACTGAGCAGGCTTCAATGAACGCAGCGTTCTCAACACACACTGAGAGCCGTCACCGCGACACCTCAATGACTGCCGCAGTGACGGCCCTCAAGTCACTTCGTTTCGATCATCACTTCCCGACCGGTATGCCGGGGTCATCCGAAGTCAGCGGGCACTCAGAATCGCGGTGGCTCGCTGATGAGCATCCTCCAGGAACGAACGTACGTCGATCTCCCCACGCATGAGCTGCGTCCGCCGCGTACTGAGACAGGCCAGCGCATCCTTCGCCAAGGGCCCCAGCGGCAGGTGGAAGGCGGCCGGATCAAGCACACTCTCAAGTATCAGCCCTACATTTGTCGGTGGATTGATCACAAAGCGTTGGTAGTTGCGCGCCACGGGCAAGAAGGCCGGCAGACGACTGGTTGTGGCGACGAAGTTGCGCACCGAGTCGGTCTCCGTGGCGAGGAACCTGATCCATCTCCACGCCGCTTCCGGATTCTTGTTCCCTTTTGGCATCTGAAAACTGGCCGTTACGGAATAAGAGGCACGACTGGCCGGCCCCGTGGGCTGCAACGCCACATCGTAGTTGATCCCTACCTCGTTCAGCGAAGTGATGGCCGTGGGACCTGAGGTAAGTGCCACCGCACTCGTTCCCTCCGTCAAGCCGTGCCAACCGTCTTCCAGGACTCCATGCGTTCGATACAGATCGACCAGCCACTGAATCGCCAGCTCCACCTCCGGGGTATTGAAGCGACTCTCAGTCGGGTCTTTATAGCGGTCGAACAGGAGTCCCCCTGCCTGTCTGACGATGGCCAAGTGGCTCCACATGCCGCCCCAACCCGTGATGGCTTTTCGGTCGAAGTGACCGTCGAAGTTGGTGTCCTGCGAAAGCTTCCGGCCCACCTCTACCAAAGCATTCCAATTCCAGGCCTCGCCGAGTTCATTCGGATTGGCCAGACCGCCCTCGGCGAACTTGTCTATGTTGAAGAAGACGGGCGCCACGTAGAGATCAGCCGGTATGCCCCACAGCTCACCGGTGCTCCAAGTGACCGCTTCCAGGGCCACGGGAGGAAAGACCCTGGTGTCAACTCTGTCTTTGGCAATGTAGGGCCGAAGATCCGTGAAAAAGCCCATCCCGGCCAGAGTGCCCCCGTGGACCAGGGCCAACTCGGTCACGTCAGGCACGGTGCCACCCGCCCCCATGGCCAACAGCTGATTGACTCCTGTGCCGTCAGTCGACACAAAAAGGTCGATCTTGACATCCGGATTCAGTCTCTCAAAGGCTACGGCCCTCTCCTGCAACCACTCATACCAGGGGGCGGCGTGATTGGCGTAATGCATATGGCTCACCACTGTCTGCGCCACCGCCCCGCATGCCCATACCATCACCATCGCCAGTGCCAGAATCCAGCGCTTCGTTCCGTGAAGAGTCATGTTCTCATCTCCTTTTCATCGCTGAACCTTGTTGAAACATCATCTCGAAGCACCACTGATGGTCCGATCCGCCCGTACATTTCTCAAACGCTTGACGTTGTGCGGAGTCGGTCGGTTTTTCGACACCTGATCTTTGAGAAGTCCTCAACCGCCTCTGGAATAGCTCTGCGCGTCCTTGTCCTATGCATTGTCACATGTCCGCGCTGATGTGGTCACATTCCATAATTAGTGCCAATTCACCTTCCGGCTATCGAGTTCCAACTTGGACGTGTTGTCTCCCTGTGAGACTGTCGGAGTGGGCTTCTCTCTGCCTCCCGACTGTTCATGCTCTCCAATGGGTTTTCATCCGAAGCAAATCGTCTATCCCGTCTATCCCCCATCCTGCTCCATCAACAACGCACCTGACCGACACAAGGCTGGTTCGGTGCCGGGCAACATCTCGATCACCCGCCCCGGGTGCTGTCAACGGCGTTTTCAAACTGACCCACTTGGCGCCGATCATAAGACCGGCGCGTTTTTTCTCTCGGAGACGGTAACTCTCACCGCGGATGTTGATCACATGGCTGTGGTGGAGCAGCCGGTCCGGGATGGCTGTGGCAACGACGATGTCGCCCAGCCACGCCCTGAAGCAGACGCTGATCTCCCTCGACCGCTGTTCCATAGGCACCCGTGTTCCGGCTACCGGTCGAACCCCTGCTTATCTGCCTTACCCTGCCGGTTTCAACTGCGCGTGCACTTTGATGCATGAAGTGCCTGCTTGGGTCAATGTCATCGTCGAACAGCCACGGGACACTGAGCACTGCCACATGGCTCTTGTTCGGTCTGCCCACCCTCAGGGACAACTCGCACCGCACTCAACCAAGGCTCGCCGGTTGCTCACGGACACAACACACTCGGCCGGGTTCGTTCGGAAAATGCAGCCATGACCGTAACTGACCTGAGTCGACTCCGATGAGTGCAGTGTCCTTAGCAATACCGAGAGCCGTCACCGCGACGCCTCAATGGCTGCCGCGGTGACGGCTCTCAAGTCAGATCCATTTAAGTATGACTTCGGGACCGGCATGGCCGGGGTCATGGACCTTTAGCGGGCACTCAGAATCGCAGCCGCCCGCTGATGAGCATCCTCTAAGTAGGAGCGTACGTCGATCTCCCCACGCATGAGCTGTGTCCGCCGCGTGGTGAGACAAGCCAGCGCATCCTTTGCCAAAGGCCCCAGCGGCAGGTGGAAGGCGGCCGGATCAAGCACACTCTCAAGGATCAGCCCGATGTTTTTCGGGGGATTGACCACGAACCGCTGGTAGTTGCGCGCCACGGGCAAGAAGGCCGGCAGACGGCTCGTCTTAGCGACAAAGTTGCGCATGGATTCGGTCTCGGTGGCGAGGAACTTGATCCATTTCCACGCCGCTTCCGGGTTCTTGTTCCCTTTGGGCATCTGAAAACTGGCCGTCACGGAGTAGGAAGCCCGACTGGCAGGCCCCCTGGGCTGTAACGCTACGTCGAAGTTGATCCCTACCTCATTCAGCGAAGTGATGGCGGTGGGGCCAGAGATGAGCGTCACGGCACTCGTCCCGTCTGTCACACCACGACTCCCATCCTCAAGGACTCCATGGGTTCGATACAGATCGACCAGCCATTGGATGGCCAGCTCCACCTCCGGGCTATTGAAGCGGCTCTCCGTCGGATCCTTATAGCGGTCGAACAAGAGTCCCCCTGCCTGCCTGACGACTGCCAAGTGACTCCACATGCCGCCCCAACCCGTGATGGCTTTTCGGTCGAAGTGACCGTCGAAGTTGGTGTCCTGCGAAAGCTTCCGGCCCACCTCTACCAAAGCGTCCCAATTCCAGGCCTCGCCGAGTTCATTCGGATTGGCCAGACCGCCCTCGGCAAACATGTCTATGTTAAAGAAGACGGGTGCCACGTAGAGATCAGCCGGTATGCCCCACAGCTCACCAGTGCTCCAAGTGACCGCTTCCAGGGCCACGGGAGGAAACACCCTGGTGTCAACTCTGTCTTTGGCAATGTAGGGCCGAAGATCCGTGAAAAAGCCCATCCCGGCCAGAGTCCCCCCGTGGACCAGGGCCAACTCGGTCACGTCAGGCACGGTGCCACCGGCCCCCATGGCCAAAAGCTGATTGACGCCTGTACCGTCACTCGACACAAACAGATCGATCTTAATGTCGGGGTTGAGTCGTTCAAAGGCCACAGCCCTCTCCTGCAACCATTCATACCAAGGGGCGGCGTGATTGGCGTAATGCATGTGGCTCACCACCGTCTGCGCCATCACCCCGGATGCCGCCAGCATCACCAACGCCAGTGCCACAATGCAGCGTTTCATCGCATGAAGAGTCATATTCTCATCTCCTTTTTGCGACTGGATCTCCTGTGTGTTTTCGCAACCGGATCTGCTACATGACCATGAAGCACCACCGGTATTCAGCTCAGCCGATCATCCGAGGCCGGAGTGCCGGACGATCGGCGGAAATCCATTTTTCAACAGCTTGACGTTGTACGGCGATGGCATTCTTCAGACGCGTGGTCCTTTGAGTCACCGCCCGCCTTTACCGATCGCCGTGCGCGCCCTGCTTCTGTGTTGTCACACGTCTTCGATGGAACGGTGACAAACAAATCCGCCTCATTCACGGTAGTCACGCCGTGCACCGGGGTCTTCCCGATCACGGCTTGATTTACAAGGATCGTCGACACTGCGTTCCATTTCAACATGATCCTGAACGGATCCCGTCGCTATACTGCGCCTTGCTCTCTCGGAGTAACCGGCGCGCCTTCGCGGAGTGTGTCGATTGCAGTGGTGTCCTATCAGTGTCCGGTGCCAAGACCTTGTTCACAAGAACCTCATCATTCTTAGGATGGTCGACAAGATCGGGTCAACCGCTGAGCGATCGAGATGTTCTTGTTCCGGCGCGGTATCGAAGGCCATGGCACTGTCATATCACCGCCTCTCCATCTTGAAGGTGGTTCGGGTGACGACAGACATCCGAACCGGAAGAGCGGGCTACTGCTCTTCCAAAAGAGCGTTCACTCTGGTGGTCACCTCATCGAGGGCCTGTTTCGGTGCCTTTTCGCCTCGGATGACCGGACCGATGGCCGCGTCCCACAGGACTTTGCGCACGTCGTCAGGAACGGAGCGCATTCTGAACATCTGTGAAGAGGAGAGCGTGTCCGCTACCGCGGCGAGGTTCTTCCCTCGGAAGTGTTGCATGAACGGTCCAACGGTGACGCTTCTGC
>JBMNSS010000078.1:0-12252 GCA_050945315.1 Limnochordia bacterium
CACCTGATAGGGCCACCAACCCGTTGGCCAGGCTGAGACCGGCAATGGTCATCGCCTCAGTATCGACTCCCAAGCTTCGGATCATCTCGGGGCTGTCTCCCGTGGCTCGCATTGCCAATCCTATATCAGTGGCCAAGAAGGCGTCCAGAAGCAGTTTGATGACTACGGTCAAAAGCAACAGCAAGAACAACTGCAGGTAGGGGATCGTCGGCAACAAATCCTCGAGTATGGTGAAGACCGTCGGTTGTCGCAACAGCGGGATATTAGCCCTTCCCATGATCCGCAGATTGACCGAGTACAATCCGGTCATGGTAAGAATGCCGGCCAACAACCCTGCAATCCTCAACTTCGTGTGCAAAAAGCCGGTCAGCGCCCCGCCCAGCATACCCGCCAACATGGCGGCCAGACAGGCCACGAACGGAGATGTGCCGGAGACAATGAGAGAAGCAGCGACCGCGGCACCGAGCGGGAATGTACCGTCGACCGTCAGGTCCGCAAACTGTAACACTCTGTAGGTAATGAACACGCCAAGAGCCATGATGCCATAGGCCAGCCCCTGCTCAATGGATCCGCTGATCAAATCAAAACTCAACATCACTGCCTCCCCGGAGCCTTATCCGGAAGCACCACTGATGGTGCAACCCCGCCGAATCACCATCGCGATGATCACGGCACTTCCGTGCCGGATGGTCGGCGACACTGCTTTCTTCCAAACACTTGACGTTGTGCGATGGGACGGGGGTATTTCGATGCACCCCTGCCCGCAGGACCTCTTTAGGTCGATACCCACCATACGGTGGTGTTGATCCCCTTGCCGATGATATCGAGCGGTTTTTGCAGGTGACACCGCCCGTTGCCTTGATCCGTGCCGTTAGGAGCCCGGAGCCGGAGAAGCACTCCAGGATGCCTGTGTCATTCGCCCGTAACGCAGTGCTCAAAGCACTCAAGCCGGTTGAGCCGGCGACTGTCCCCGCACATGATCGACCCTCGCAGACCGGGGAGGCCTGAGAAGGTCGATCAAGTGCTCAACGACTAACGAACAATCTCGTCGGCCTTATCCATCATTGATTGAGGGATCTTAACACCCATACGCTCAGCGGCCTGCACGTTAACGACCAACCGCAACTCCCGCTGGTACTGAATCGGCATCGCGGCCGGATCGCTGCCTTTGAGTACCTGAACGGCCATGTCCGCCGTCTGTTGGCCCAGACGGTAATAATCAATACCCAAAGTGGCGATGGCACCGCGCCGCACGCTGTCGGCCTCTCCGGAAATGAGAGGTATTTTGGCCCGCTCAGTCACCATGATCACTGATTCCAAAGCTGAGACCACAGTGTTGTCCGTAGGCACGTAGATGGCGTCCACCCGGCCGACAAGCGATTGAGCCGCCTGCAAAACCTCGCTAGTGTTGCTCGCCGTAGCCTCAACCAGTGTCATTCCCTCGTTTCGGACCGCTTGCCGGGCCAGATCCACTTGCACCACGGAATTGGTCTCTCCGGCGTTGTAGACCACACCCAGACGACGGGCTTGCGGCTTCAACGTCTTGACCAAGGCGATCTGTTCCGCTACGGGATTCAAATCAGACGTACCGGTCACGTTGGTTTCGGGCTTTTCATTTGACTTCACCAGGCCCGCGGCTTCCGGATCGGTAACGGCGGTGATCAAGATGGGAATCTTGTTGGTCACGTTGGCCGCGGCCTGAGCCGTCGGTGTGGCGATGGCCAGAATCAAATCCACCCCGTCAGCCGCGAATTTGCGGGCAATGGTCTGTGCCGTAGCCATATCGCCCTGTGCGTTGCGTACATCGTAGACAACCTGCTGCCCTTCCTTATAGCCCAACTCCTCCATCCGATCGACAAAGCCCTGACGGGCCGCGTCCAAAGCAGGATGCTCGGCGATCTGTGAGATACCTATGGAAACGCTCTTTGCGGTTCCCGCCACGGCCGTAGCCAAGACCATCAAACACACCAGTAAAAGAAGAACCCGCCATCTCAACAAGGCAGACACCCCTATCTTAAGATCCTTGCCACTCATGACTGTGTTTGCCTACTTTCATCACCATAGACGTATCAGTGCTGGCCACTCCGGGAATGGAGCGCAGCGTCTTGGTCAAAAAGACGTACAATTCCTCTGTGTTCGCCACGACCACTTCCATGATCACATCGTAGACCCCGGTACATATGGCCAGATATCTGACCTGCGGCAGTTCCTCCAGTTGAGCTATCGCCTCCCCGACTTTGTCACCCGTCAGTCTCACGCCTACTATGGCCAGCGTTCCCAAACCTATCTTGTTCGGGTTGAGCACGCCGACTATCTTGAGAACGCCCTCGTCAATGAGCCGATTAACGCGTTTTCGCACCGTGCCCTCAGCAAGATCCAAAGCGGCGGCTATCGCTGTGAATGGGATTCGCCCATCCTGCTGCAAATAGCTCAGAATCCGGCGATCCAGATCATCCAGCCCGGGTGACTGAAACGAATCCATGCAAGTTTTCGCCTCCCAGATCCGCACGCAGCCTCGGTTTACGCAAAACGAGACCGCAATGCCCCCTAGGTTGTCATGATCGCATTATATAGACCTATCGAGGACGAATCAAGCACTTACGGGCCAAATAATAAATGAAAACCGTATCCAAGACGACAATCACGAGTATGAACCCCGCCAGGAAACCCGCCCGGTTAAGGCGAAATCCGCCGATACACCCACCCTATGTCGGGCACAATATGAGTTTTATTGGGAGGTACGCGCATTGCAGATACTTGGCTCCTCGGCTGCGCAGGATTTCACAAGATGGTTGAGATCACAGGTGGCACGGCCTGATGCGTTGCCGCCACCGCCTGCGAACGCCCAAGAAGTAGCTGATTACCAAAACGCCGTTCGTCGTATCTTAGCTGAAGCGGTCGGAATGACCCCCGAGTATGACGATATGGATCCTATAGTGCACCAGGCCATAGAACGTGAAGACTATCGTATTGAGGCTGTCTCGTTCGCCACGTTTGCCGGATTGCGCATGACTGCCAACGCCTATGTACCGAAGGCCTCCGGGCCGGTGCCGGGTGTATTGGTAGTGCATGGCCATTGGCCCCACGGTCGCCGGGACCCCCAGGTGCAGTATCGTTGCTTGTCGTTGGTGAAATCAGGGTACTTCGTCCTCGCCGTTGACTGTATCGGGGCGGGCGAACGGGCCGTCCAACTGCCGGGGGCCTATCACGGAGGTGCCGACGGCGCCGCTCTTTGGTTGTACGGCTACTCGCTCTTTGGCATTCAAATCCACGAAAACGTCCGGGCCTGCGACTATCTCATCTCCCGACCCGAAGTTGACTCCGCGAAGTTGGCCATTACCGGGGCTTCCGGCGGAGGCAACCAGTCCTTTTACTCCGGAGCCTGGGACACACGCTTTAGTGCAGTGATCCCGGTCTGCTCCACCGGTGCTTACCGGCACATGGTGGGCAACAGCAACTGTGTCTGCGAAACACCCCGCGGCCTGGCGGCAGCCATGGAACAAGGAGCGGTCTACTCACTCATCGCTCCCCGCGCCTTGCTGGTCATGAACGCGCTCAACGATTCCATCAGCTTCTGGCACGAGGATGCCCGCCAGCAGATCGCCGATGCCGGCCGCATGTGGGAACTGCTCGGTTGTCCGGAAAAGGTTGATTTCAGAGCCTTACCCACCACACATGGTTATTGGCCCCCCTATCGTGAGGCACTGCTGGGCTGGCTCGCCCGCTGGCTGAAGGATGAACCGGATGCAAGTCCGCGTCCCGAGCCGGAGGTGGAAATCGAAGACTTCCGTAGTCTGTCTTGCTTCCCGGATGCCGAGGAGTCACAGGTGCTGACAGTCCGAGGTCTATACGGTCGTCTGTCCCGATCCGTCCCCGACAAGAAGCCAACCCTGGTCGATCTGCAGGACTTGCTGCAGATACCGGACGCCGCACCGAGTCTGCGTGTTGAGCGGGTGACAAGAGCGGGCTCTCCCATGGGGTTGGGTCTCGCCTTGCATACCGAAGAGGGAATGGTGCTACCGACCTTGGCTTTGTGGCAAGGCTATGAGAGGCCTGAAGAGGATGTCTTGATCTGGATCGGCAATGACAAGAGTGAGGCCGCCAAATGCCCCGTGGTGCGAACGGCTCTGGAGAGAAACCGGTTCGTATGGGCCGTTGACTTACCCGGCTTGGGGGAGGCTACCCTCAACAGTGACTTGCACGGCAGTGATCAGCGCATTCGCCACAACGCCACCCGAGCTTGCCACATGTTAGGCTTCGATCTCGCCGGCCTGTGGCTGAATCTGCTGCGCAGAGTGGTCACGACGGTACGTGAAAACGGAGCGAAGTCAGTGGCTCTGGCGGCCTTCGGCGGGCCGGGAACCATCGCTTTGCTCGGAGCGGGACTCCTGCAGGATGTCGATCGCCTCTTGGTGGTCTCACCTCTTGCCTCCTACCGCTTAGGCGACACCTTCGAAGCGCAGGGTATGGAGATCTTCATCTCCAAGCTGGGTCTTTTGGGGGACATCCCGCAACTGGCGGCGCTGCGCGCTCCCGCCAGACTCACCGTGGCCGCACCCTTAGGCCCGCGCAATGAGCCATTATCACTGTCCCAACGGGAGAAGATCTTTGCTCCCACTCGTGACATCTACGCTCAAAGCGGCCACCCGGGCCATTTCCGTCTGATCGGTCCTGCCGAGATGCAAAGCGGCATCGGCCGTTGGCTGTAGCCATAGTATACGGGCCGCCTAACCGCGGCCCTTTTCCATGCCCGGCAGACGCCATGCGATCCACAGCAGAGGCAGCATGAGCATGTAGTTGGCACTCACGGCAATCCTGAAATTCGTGTTTTCGGCGATGATACCGGTCCACCAGGGAGGAAGCATCGTCCCCAGATTCATGGCCAGTGACATCGTGGCCACCACAGTACCCGCCAAAGCGGGGAACAGATTGTTGGCAAAGGCCAGCGCGGTGGGATACAGACCTGACAAGAAGAAACCGCTCATGATCACACCGGCGACGATCAACAGCGGATGACTGCCCACTATGACGAGAAGGAGACTCACTGCCGCCCCGACTGCGAGGATCCGGATGCTGTTGGCATAGCCGATCCGCTCGGCGACAGCCGCACACGTAAAGCGCCCCACGGTCAGCCCGACATAGAATAAAGAGATCATACTGGTAGCCAGGAAGGGAGAGATACCTCCGCTTTCCTGCAAATACATGTTTACCCATCCCAAGAGCACCCAGGCCACGCCGTTGTAGATGAAGGCCACCGAAAACAAAGAGAGTGCAAGGCGATCTTTCAAGAACGCCACGCTCAGAAGCTGTCTTTTGGCGACGCTGCCACGTTGCTCAGGATACTCAAACCAAAGGGCGCTCACGCCAAAGACAAACCAGATCGCAGCCGCACCTAAGAATATGGTCCGCCAGTCCTGTCCCCATCTCAGTACCAGCGCGATCAGCAACGGCGACAAGGCCGCGCCGACGCTGTAGATCCCATGAAGCACGTTGAGAGCTCTGGCCCGATCTTCCTGTCTCAAATCCGAGGTCAAGGCGTTGATGATCGTGGAGACCGCGCCTTGCGAAACGCCCATGATGACAAAACCGAGCAAAAAAAGAAGCCAGTAACCGGCGGAGGCCGCCAGAGCCAAGCCCCCGGCCTGCAATAAGGCGCTGACCACTAACAGGGGTTTTCGACCGAAAAGGTCCGAAGCCACCCCCGAAAACATGCTTCCCAACAGCGAACCGAATGACCTGGCCGGAAAAGCCAGACCTGCCGCCGCCAAAGATAATCCAAAATGAGCTATGATACTTGGCATCAAGGGTGGGAAAATGATCCCGATGGCGCCGACGAACAGATAGCCGACTTGACAAAAACGCACAAGGCCGTCGTTTCTAGACATGGAATCGATCCTTTTCTTTGATTGAGGTGCCGACTTCATATCAGACTTCGCACCGGGCAGAGGTACTCCTGCGACCGGAAATAATAAAGGGGGGCGAGTCTCCGCCCCCCCGGCCATTCCATGGCTCAGCCGCCCGCTCAAAAGCTCACACTTAAGCCTACAAGCAGGCCTTGAACGCTTTCTTTCACGTCAGCGAACTCACTGTCGTCACTGCCGGTGACATAGACGGCTCCCAATGTCAACTTGGTGGCTTCAGCGAGCTCATAGGTATACTTCGGAAACAGCAAGGCTCCTTTATCTGTGGCATTGAAAAGAGCGGTCAGTTCGAGATCATGTCCGTCCCGCGGCGAATACTGTCCCCGACCCATAATATAGGTCTGCGCCTGCCGTCCCTTTTGAGGATCAAAAAACGGTGCCAGAAGCGATCCGCCCTCATTGTAGACAACTTGTGCACTGGCGTAGAACCCGTTGTCAAATGAGTAATCACAACCCGCCACGAGCTGTGTATAGGGATCATTGGATGACATAGCCAGGTTCATCGGTGCTTCGAGCTCATCCAGGCGCTCAGGCACCTTGTACGCCCCTTCGAACCAAAAAGAAGCTCCTCTGAAGTCGAAAGCGCTTGCCATGCCGACGGACTGCATGCGCCGATAGCGGGCGCCGGGGATAGGAGGCGCAAATGGATCGACTAACGTCATCCATACCGCGGGCAGATCGTCCCAGCCGTTGAAATATGTCAGATAAAGCGGCCAGCCGCGAAGAGGCAGCTCCCCCCTTAAGGCGATCTCAAACTGATCGCCGTCACCTGCGGGTTCACCTGACACGGAGGGCAGACTCAAATCCGGCGGCAGATCCGCAGGAACGAAATCAAGGACGCATACACCGGTGAGACCTGCGCCGCTCGGCTGATAGTACCCAGCCATAACCGCAGGTACGGGGCGGCCTTTGAGCTCCAAAGCATCCAGTGAACCGATCCCCTTGGGATTGATATCATTTGTCGGGTTAATGCCGTCTGCCGTCCCCCAGTTGATCACCTGTCTGCCGACCCGGATGTCCAGTTGCGAAAGATATACGTCCACATACGCCTCATCCAGTTCCCAGCCCGCGCCTATGGAGGGTCGGTACACCGCATCACCTTTGAACGACAGATGATAAGCGGCCGAAAAACCTGCTTGTCCCTCCAGCTGCAGGTTGTACTGCAACTGGCTGCGGTCAAAACCCTTGGTTTCAGTAAGATAGTGCATATCGTAGCTCAGTTCACCAGTCAGTTCAGCAGCCGTCGCCTGAGCGGAGACCGCCAAAACCAAAAGGCTAGCCAAGATCAACCACGACCGATGACGCATCTCAAGGCCCCCCTCTATCGCCTCAAGTAACGCAGCGTAAACACATCTTCGGAGACGACCTTTTCGCTTACGCTGACTATCTGCAGGACCGTCTTGCTACCGGCGTTCAGATCAGAAAGAGTGATCTCATGGGGCTGCCAGTCGCCTTTGTCGTTGCGGCGCAGATCCGAGGCGGTCAACTCTTTCGTGCGTCGCTGACGCTGATCGTAGAACTCTACGGAGAGCGGTATGCGGGACTGCTTATCTACCGCCATCACGAGTTGGCCGTAGGTAGTCTTGGAGGTCTTTGGCGTCAACTTCAAAACATAGCAGTCTCGTCCATCGACGGTCTTATCGTTTTGGCGTGTCGGAGTGTACTCATCGGAGAACGAAGAGCTTCCGCTGATCTCCTCGTATGTGAAGTCAGTGCCCATAAACTTCCCCTTAACCGCACTGCCGGCTATAACCCGCTCACGACCGACGGCCGGCAGGTAAAGCCACATCTGAGAGCCCTGCCCGGGAGAATCGATGCTGAGGAACTTCGTTCCCTTGACATCAGCCGGGGCCACAAAGACCACCAACTGTTTGGTCGTACCCTTCCCGTCGTCCGAGCGGTACAAATCCACTTCTTGTCTCTTTGACTGACCGCGCCTGTTGATCACCGTCATAGTGATTCTGGCCTCACCACTGCCGGCAAAGACGCCTGAATCCGTAACACTGTCGAGAATCTGCTGAGCCGTCGGTTCAGCCGCCGTCGTCGCCAGAGCCCCCATCACTACTGCCAACAGCGACAAGATCACGAACGCACCGAGCCTTTCGCGCAATGCAAGCACCTCCTACTCCTTGCTTAACGCTGCCGGGATCAATGCCCCGCAGCAGAACAACTGATACACCTGTTGAGACAACTCCTCCGGTGATTCATCACCGCCTCTGACGGCCCAATCAAAGGCCATCGCGTGAATCATGCCCTGCAGCACCTGAGCCAGCCTGCGGGAAGACATCGCCCGTAACAGCCCTTGTTCTATACCGGGCTCAAGCAGCTCTGATATGAGCCCCGTCATTCGCTCCGATGCGCGTTTTGCGGGTTCTTCCATTCCCTCGGCAATCTGTCCGAGCTGCCCGTAGAGAATGGCGATAAACTCCCTCTCCTCCAGGTAGAACAGGAAGTGGGCCTTTATGAGTCCCTTGATCGTGGTCATGAGATCACGCTTCTCGGATGTCTGCATTTCAACCAATTGACTGAGCCGTTCCATGCGCTCCTCGACAAGAGCCCGAAGAAGATCCTTTTTGCTCGAGAAATAAAGGTAAACGGTGCCTTTCGCTATTGAGGCTCTCTCGGCAATGGTCTCTACCTTGGCCTTATGAAATCCGTACTCGGCAAAGACTTCCTGGGCGGCAGCCAGTATGGCTAATCGTCGCTCACCGCGGTCGGAGATCATCGAGCCATCCACACTCACACCTCCTTACGCATCAGACGATCTGCCCTGTCGACTGCTTCCTATCAGCCGAGACATCTCGCAAGAGCAAGACCGGCAACACTGTAACGGCACTGATGCCTGACACCACCATGGTGGCTGCAATGAGACTGCCAAACTCACGTATCGGTTGAAAAGCCGAGAAGACAAGAATCACAAATCCGACCGCCACGGCACCGGCGTTGAGCAGCACCGCATAGCCCGTAGTGGCTGTGGCTTTGACGACCGCCTCCCGGGCAGACACAGCCCCGCCTGCTCGTTCTTCTCTGTACCGCGTATACATGTGAATGCTATAGTCGATCCCCATCCCCACGGCGATACTGGATACCAAAGCGGTGACCACGTTGAAATGCAGCCCGAGCCAGCTCATCACTCCGAAGTTGATTATGATGGTGATTACGGTCGGGACCAAGCACAGGGCGCTGATCCTGACAGATCCTACAATAAGCCAGACCAAGATAAAGACCGTAACCAATGAGAACACAAGGCTTTGCACCTGACCCTCCGTGATCAAATCAGCCATGGCCCGGCCCAAAATAGGGGTCCCCGTAACCTGAACGTCGCGCACTCCGGCAACGGCACGCAGCTCTTCGCAGACCTCTTCCACTTGGCCTATGATCATCCGTTGCTCATTGGTTGTTGTCGCGCCTATGATAACCTCGATCTTGGCTTGCTCTTCATCAAGAGTCAGAAGCTGAGACAATCCGGCGTCACCGCTCATCGACAACAGAAGAAGATACTGAGCAACGGCCTCACGTGTATCCGGAACGCGCTCGTAGGCCGGATCATCAGCATGCAAGACCCGGGAGACTCGCTTCACCACATCCACAACAGACAGCGGAGTCGACAAGTGCGGAATCTCTTTCAGTCGCTCTTGCGCTCTCTCCATACCCCGCAGAACCTCTGGTTCCGTGATGGTGCCGTCCACAACGATCTGGATGGTGTTGGTGCCCCCGAAGTGCTCTTGAACCAAGTCAAAGGCTTTGCGGGGAGGGCTTCCCTTCGGGAAGAAATTGATGAAATCGGTTTCCACGGTCAGGCGGGGCAGGCCGACGGCGGCAAAGCCCACTACCACGGCAGCAATCGCGGCTACCACACGTGGTTGATGGGCCACCCAGTGGCCAAGTCTCGCCAAAGCAGCCGATTCACCGCTTTCGGCTCTCCGGGACCAGCCTCGTGCACCGCGCGAACCCAACAGCTGCAGAATGCCGGGTATCATCACTGTGGAGACAGCCAGAGCGACCAGTACGCCAAAGGCCGTGAACAGACCAAACTCACGGATGCGGATGATACTGCTGAACGCATTGGACACGAATCCGGCGGCAGTCGTGGCCCCCGCCATAAAGACCGCAGGGCCGACCTGCCGAACCACACGTTCAATGCGCACCGAGTTGTCTTCGGATTGCGACAACTCTCCCCGATAACGATGCAGAACGTGAATACCGTAGGCACTCCCGACACTAGTAAAGACGGCAGGCAGAATAGCGCTCAATTGGGTAAGCGGGACACCGATGAATCCCATCAGGCCGAGAGTCCATATGATACTGACCAGCATGGCCAACATCGGGAGCAAGACTCCCTGCCAATTGCGGAAACTGAAAAACAGCATCAGCAAGATAAGTATGACCACAAGCGGCGACAGGCGCATGAGGTCTATGCGCAGTGTCTCGTTCATCACCTCGGTGAGCACCGGACCGCCTGTGAGATGAACCCTCATGTCCCCGGCGGCCTCATCGATTACCGTCCGAATCGCTTTGACGGTTTCATCATTGTCCGCCCATTCATCGAGTGTAAGCAGGATGAGAGTGAGCGCTCCGTCCTTGGATACCAGCTTTCCTGCCAGCTGGTTATCTTCCATGACCTGACGGCGGAAGTCTTCCACTTCGTCTTGAGTCGTCGGCAGTTCAGTGAGCATGGGGCTCACTTCAATACCCCAGTCCGAGCCCTTGATATTCTCTATGCTAGTCAGACTTCGAACGGTATCTACGCCGTCAACGGTGCCGAGAGCCTCCGTCAAACGATCGAGATCAGCGATACCGCTGAGCGAAAACACCTCTTCGGCCTCTACTGCCAACATGATGTAATCGGAACTGCCGAAGGTCTCTTGAGTCTCATTGAAGATGATCGAACGAGGATCGCTATCAGAGAAAAAATTGGCCACGTCAGTAGTGATGTCGATCTGCAAGGCCCCGTAACCAAAGACCAGAGTGATCAGAACAAACAAGCCTACGATCCATCCCGGATAACGCCGGATCGCCTTTTGCACCAACTCTCCCACTACCTGCCACACTCCTTTGTCAACCCCGTGGTACTTGGACATCCTGCGACAGACCTAACTGACTGGCCGGTCAGTCACCTATTCCCACTATATGCTTCTTCATTACCGCCGTCAACACCGCAGGAAGATGCCGGACGAAAAACGAACACCAACGGGAAACAACAGAAAAAGATGACAAGAAGACAAGGATGTGGCCATATGAAGCGTCCCAATATCGTGCTTATTGTCTCTGACGATCATGGCCGCGAAGCACTGGGCTGTTACGGCAACCCCGTCGTACGCACGCCCAACCTCGATGCTCTGGCCGCTGACGGCGTACGCTTCAGCAATGCCTTTTGCACCAGCGCATCGTGCGCCGCCAGTCGATCGGTGATACTGACCGGTCTGTACAACCATGCCAACGGCACCTACGGGCATACGCACGGTGCCCATCATTTCTCCTGCTTCGATGATGTGCGCACACTGCCTGCTTTGATCAAAGAGGCCGGTTATCGCACCGGACGCGTAGGAAAGACTCATTACGCCCCTGAAAACATCTTCCCCTTCGATTGGGGAGCCCCTCCGGGGAAGTTCGGACGGGATGATGTGCGCATGGCGGAGTATTGCCGTCAGTTCATCGCCGGTCAGGAGCCTTTCTTCTTATACTGGTGCTCGCACAATCCACACCGAGCACGAGTGATCGAAGATCATCCGCTGCGACCCAACGGTTTCGGCAACCCGAAGGAACCTTTTCCCGGAGATACGGAGCAGCATTACGCACCGGAAGATGTCGTGGTCCCGTCGTTTCTGCCTGACATACCCGAAGTCCGCGCTGAATTGGCTCAATACTACCAAGCCATCAGTCGCCTGGATCGCGGCATAGGCCGTCTGTTGCAGATTCTCAAAGACGAGGGCAAGTATGATAGCACCGTGATCATCTATATCTCCGACAACGGGGCGGCCTTTCCGGAGGCCAAGACTACGCTGTATGATCCCGGTATGCGCCTGCCCTGCATAGTCCGCAGTCCTTTGCACCAAAACCGCAGTACCACGTGTGACGGACTGATAACCTGGGCTGACATCACGCCCACCGTGCTTGATTTCGCCGGCGCCTACGAAAACCCCGAAAGCTTCCACGGCCGTTCATTTAAGGCGATCATCGATCAGGAAGAACCGCAAGACTGGCGGGAGGAGATCTACGCCGCGCACACCTTTCACGAAATAACCAACTACTACCCGATGCGTGTCTTGCGCACCAAGAAGTACAAGTTCATCTGGAACATAGCCTGGAAACTTGACTATCCCTTCGCCAG
>JBMNSS010000079.1:0-12071 GCA_050945315.1 Limnochordia bacterium
AAGCCGATAAGCCATTTCTTCACCCGAGGCCGATGTCCTTGCGTCTCGGCGATAACCTCGCCCGGCAAAGGTTCCGATGATTAATATGATAAAGACAGTGCAGGACAACAGTCGGTTGTTGATGAAGCAAAACAGGAATAGGCATCGGTGAAGGGGGAGTTTTGAGTGCTGCCCACCGTCGATTTTTGCGGGCTTAATGTAACGCGTCTGATCATCGGAGCGAATCCTTTCGGAGGTTTCAGTCACCAGAACAAAGAGCGTAACCAACAGATGCTTGCCTTCCACACTCCGGCGCGAATCCTGGAGACGTGGGAAAAAGCCGCGGCGGCCGGCATTAACACCATGGTCACCAACAATGAGAGTCCCAACGTGATGGAGGCGGTGCGCCAGTACATGGCAAGCCGGGGGCCGCTGCAGTGGATTGCCCAGGTCAACATGCGAACCAAGCCGACCTGGAAGGCCGCCATCGATGAGGTTGTGGAGTTGGGATGTAAGGCCTTGTACTTTCATGGCGGTCTTGTGGACCAAGCCTTTGCGGAGAACAAGGCGGATGAGTTGAGCACATGGAGTGCCTACGCTCGCTCGCTGGGCATTCCGACCGGGGTGGCCGCTCATGCTCCGCAAGCCCATCTGTGGGTTGACAGCCTTGACATCGTCGACTTTCATGCCGTCTGCTTTTTCAATTGCGGGAGCCTGCATGCGGGTAAAGGCCATCGTTTTCGGTTGGCCGACATTCCGGTGGCCGTGGATTGCATCCAGCGCATTGCCAAGCCGTGCATCGCCTACAAGATCATGGGAGCAGGGCGCATTCACCCGCGCATGTCTTTTGAGTATGCCTTTGACCACATCAAAGCCGGTGACGTGGTAAACGTAGGTATGCATCGGGGAGACAAGGAGAACATCGTGGAGGAAAACGCCGCTTTGGTGCGGGATATTCTGGGGGCTGAGTGAAGGCCGGCGGGCCGTTCCGCCAGGCCGTCATGACCTGTCACTTAACCTGGACAGAAGCTAAAGGTGGGTTCCAATCATGTGATCAGTGCCCGGTGAGATCCATCATGGCCCCGAGGGTGCCGCTAATCCGTCGCGCAGGGCATTGTCCACACTCCGACATTTCCGTTGATGCCGCCGGAAAAGGGAGTCTGTGGCCACGATGTCAGCCGCCTGACTGACAGGATCGCTTGGACCACGTCTTGTTGTCACCCGGCATCTCACCGGGCTCGCCATAGAGAGGTATAGCGGTATCGTTGACGGTTCTTCGGCTCACTTGTGGCTATCTTTCCTATGCTACATCGGAGCGCTCCGCGTCCGTGGGCCGAGCCGGCTGACCGGAAAGAGCCTTTCTTCCCATGCGGATGCATGCAGAGCGCCGTTCCGACTGTCTGCCGAGGCAACGTCACGTTAGATCGACTTGCTCCAGTCATATGCCACGAGCACACTCATCCACCCTACATGAACAGAATTCATGTTCATGTGTCCCAAGACACATGCGCCACCCGCTCGGTGGATTTCGCTTGGTGTTAAAACCCTCTGTAGGCCCCTGCCCGGAGTCATCGAAGACATGATACGGATATAAAGGAAAGATGAGACGGTGCCGGAAGTCGTCTTTGTCAGATATCAGTGTTCATGGGATATGAGGGAGGGGTTTGGATGAAGCGCTTGGGGAAGGTAAATGCATGCGCTTTCTTGCTGATTTTTCTGTTTTTGTGGCCAGCGGTAGGTCTGGCTGCTGACAGACCCGGTCCGGATCCGGAGGCGGTCAAAGAAGTCTTGGCGGGACAGCGCAGCGAGGCCAATGCGGCCTGGTGGGGTTTTGATCCTGAAGACTCTACGGAGTATCTGCAGGCCGCCATAGACTCAGGATCCGCTCGGGTCATTGTCCCCAACATGGGTCAAGACTGGATAGTGCGTCCCATATTCCTGCGCAGTAATCTCGAGCTCGTCTTGGAAGAGGGCACGGTGGTGACGGCCAAGAAGGGCGAGTATCACGGTAAGAGAGATTCGGTGTTCACTGCGCAGAATGTTGAGAATGTCACCATCCGGGGCTATGGGGCCACCATTCGCATGCACAAAGACGATTACGCATCGCCGCCCTACGAGAAAGCGGAATGGCGTATGGGTATCAATATCCGGGGTGGAAGAAACGTAGAGATCTTGGGAGTGACCATCCGCGACACGGGCGGCGACGGGATCTATCTGGGTCGAGGCACATGGCCTATTCACAATGAAAACATTGTCATTCGAGACGTGATCGCCGACAACAACTACCGCCAGGGAATCAGTGTCATCACAGTCAGGAATCTTTTGATTGAGAACAGTGTCTTTAAGAACACGGGCGGAACGGCCCCTATGGCAGGCATCGATTTCGAGCCCAACCAGCGAGATGAGATTCTGCAAGACATCGTGGTGCGCAACAGCGTCTTCGAAAACAACCAGGGTCCGGGGATTGTGCTCGCTTTGGCCAATCTTGATCGCTGGGCGAACGTCTCATTTCTGTTTGAAAACGTGCTGGTTCGAGGCGGCTCGGTGGGCTTTAGCGTTACTGCTCGCCATCCTGACAACCATGCCGCCGGAAAGATCACGGTGCGCAACTGTCTTATTGAGGGCTCCGTGCGGCAGGGTATCGGTCTGCGTAACCTTGACGGCGACACGCTCAAGATCCGCTTTGAGGATTGCATTGTACACAACGTGGCCACCTCCTCGGCCGTTCCCATCTATTTGGAGGCGGGAACCAAGATGGGCGGCGTCACCTTTGAGAATGTCGTAGTCACGGACAACAAAGAGCGCCCGGTCTTACATGGGACGGTCAGTCGGCTGGTTGACGATGAGGCTTTCTTTGGAATCACGGGGCAACTTGAGGTGGTCAATCCTTATGGGGCCAGAATCGCCTGGGCCGGACGTACCAAGGATGTCACCTTGCAGGCCGTGGAGCAAGAGTCGACGGAGATCTTTTATGACCGGATCGTCTCTCTGGCGGAGTATCGGTTGCCGCCCGTTGACGTGCGTCCGGAGATGCCTCCGCCTCCGTCCGAGGTGATCTATGTCAGCGAAAACCTCCTGGAGAACCCGGGGTTTGAAAACACATCTGCGGATATTCCCAGACTATGGGCGGTCAGGGGACGCGGCACCGGTGCTGTCGACGGCTGGCAGTCAGGCGCGGTGGTTGGCAGCTCTGAAGCGGCCCGTAGCGGAGATGTGGGCGTCAAAATGAGAAGCGAAAACGACGCTTACTACTGGATACAGCAGAGCGCTCCCGTTGAAGGCGGCAAGACCTATGAGCTGTCGGCTTGGGTGAAACTCACAGGTCCTTGTCGCAAGGTGGCTTTGAAAGTGGAGTTTTACGCAGGTTCCCATGTGGGCGAAGATCGGCGGGAGTGGGAGTGGCTGGACTCCTACGGTGAGTGGATTAATATCAAGATGCAGGTCGAGGCGCCGCCTCAGGCGCAGAGGGGTCTCGTTTTTCTCAGGCTCTACGGACCGGGTGAAGTCTGCTATGACGATGCCTCGTTGCGCGTGATAGAGTTTAAGGATTAACAAACGCCGGCATCTTGGGCTTCTCAGTCAACTTCACAGCCCCTGAAAAGTAAGACCGTTGTGCAGAGGAGATCTCGCCCCGCTGTCGGAAGAGTACCGAAGGGTTCAAGGTGAGATCTCCTCTTCCGGCACCTCCCGCAAGCGATGGTGAATCACCTACAGGGGGATCGGATTTCGCTCGGGCATGATGCTGTGAAGACTCTTCGGCCCCGGCCGTGAAGCGGTGGCAAACACACACGGTGCGGGGAACGGTCCCAGCCGGGCTGATTCCGGGGGCGGATTGGAAACGGTTGCCTTGCAGTGACTCTGACTGTATGCTATGGTGGTTACGCAGACCAAAATCCGGCGGGATTACGCAAAGGAGAAGCCGATGCGGATAAGTCTCCATATTGTCTCAAACCAGATATCGCGGTGAGAGCGTAGAGGCTGGTCGTCTCGCGGCTTCTTTGTCTTTGTTTTTGCTTTTTGCATGATCCTCGGCCCATGCGAGTGCATCTCTCTGCGCTGCTCACCCCACCAAATTCGGGGGTGTTTTCTTTGGGTCGAACCCTGCTGCAAGTCACAAACTTGACCAAGGCCTTCGGTCAGCGCACTCTCTTCAGTGACCTTAATGTCTCCATCAATGCCAATGAACGAATAGCTCTTGTCGGTCCCAACGGAGTCGGCAAGACCACTTTGGCGCGTATTGTACTTGGCTTGGAACCAGCGACCTCCGGAGAGGTGCGACCTTTCAGTGAGACCTTGGTCACCGGTTATCTGCCTCAGACCTTTGATCTTCCCACACAGGGCACGGCCCGCAGCTTGTTGGAGGCCGAGGCTCAGGGGCTCGGCACCGCGGTTCGTTGCAGTGTTCCCGAAGCACTGGGGCTTTTCGGCTTCAGCGATCGGGAGGCGAGCCTGCCTCTGTCTCAGCTGAGCGGCGGGCAAAAAAGCCGTCTCTTGTTGGCCCGCTGTTGGTTATCAGTGCCTGATCTGTTGGTTCTCGATGAACCTACCAATCACGTCGATTTGGAAGGATGCGAGCATCTGGCACAGACTCTGTCTGCCTGCCCGTGCACGGTGTTGGTCATTTCCCACGATCGCTATTTTCTGGACCAAGTGGTGACGCGGGTGCTGGAACTGTCGTCGACGGGGCTGGCTGATTACTCCGGCAACTACGGCGATTACCGCAGGCAAAAACTGGCGGCCCTGGAGAGTCAAGCTCGACGGTATCAAAAAGAGCAAAAGCAAATCCGACAGTTGGAGGATAACATCGCCCGTCAGATGCGTTGGCTCCAAACCGCACATCGAGGTGCCGGGCAAAACGACTATTATCGGGCCCGCGCCAAGAAGACGGCGGCCCGAGTCAAAGCTACCGTCAAGAGATTGGAACGTATGAGATCAGAGGCAACGGCCAAACCCAGGGCAGAAAGGTCCGTCTCCCTCGATTTTTCCGCCGACAAGCATCACGGCCATCATCTTTTGATCGCCGAAGGGGTGGGAAAGGCCTATGCGCGTCTTTTGTTTCGCCATGCCGATTTCGCCGTCCAACGCGGCGACAGAATAGGTGTGGTAGGTCCCAATGGAGCAGGCAAGACTACTCTGCTTCGTGTCTTACTCGGCCTCGAGCCGCCCACGTGGGGGAAGGTATGGAGATCTCCGTCTCTCAGGCCGGGATTTCTGGAGCAGGAACTGGATCATCTTCGGGGCCAAACAACTGTACTCGACAGCGTATTGAGCGTGCTGATCCGGATAGCGCCTGAACATCATCAACGGGTACGACACATGCTAGCTCTGTTCTTGTTTTCGCGGAGCGACTGGGATAAGCCATTGGCCGTGTTGAGTGAGGGCGAACGCCGACGGGTGGCTCTTGTCAGATTGCTGCTCAGCGATTACAACATGCTGGTACTCGACGAACCGACCAACCATCTCGACATATCCGCCAGAGAGCGGGTCGAGGAGGCGCTACAGGCCTATGACGGCACTATGATCGTCGTCACACACGATCGTTACCTGATGGAGAACGTCTGCGATAAGATTCTGGCCATCACGGATGGCAGGGTGGTGATGTATCCGGGGACGTACGGCGAGTATCTGGCCCGGAAAAGCGAGGTCAAGTCCTCGGTGAGCGATCAGGCTCTCTCGGATGAGGAACGCCTGCTGCTGGAGAACCGGCGAGCCTGGCTGGCCGCGCAATTGAGCAGCTGTCTCGATGCCGAGCAGACGGCCAAGATGGAAGAGGAATTCATGAAGATCAGCAGAGCCTTGCGAGACCACAACCTGAAGTGAGCATCATGCGGTCCCGGTAAGCTCCCGGACTATCCGTACCCATTTGCCAACCCGGGTCGGATCATACTGAACAGTCTCCACATCTTTTAGGGTGATGTCAAAGAGGCAACCTCGCAACGCATCAAGATCCTTTCTGAGAATGGAGCGCGCTCGCTGCTCATCCCAGCCGTAGCCGACCATGTCAGCCGGGCTGGGTCGGTAACTGATTACGTAGTCCGTACCGATCTGTTCGGCGCAAGAAGCGACATCGGCGGCAGGAGCAACGGCGATGCGTCTGAGATTGGGAATCTGGCGAAGCATGGATATCTTATGCGTGAGATCTTCGCAGCAACCGTAGGCCGTGAGCCCGAAATGCTTGAGAATGGGCAGCTGGAAGCGAAGCAAGAATTCCTCATGCATCCGGGGAGAGACGGTGGTAAACTCTTGAGCGGCCATGAAGCACCACAGGCTTTCGCGCGGGACCCCTCGCGTGTCAGGGGCCGGATCAGGCAGCTGCTTGGCGTAGGGCATGGCTTGGTTTTGATGACACGACAGATCCCAATCTCCGGCAGCCTCGGCCTGATCGTGTGTGCGCAACACTCCCTGGCCCAAAAAAGAGCAGAGACGGTGCAGATCTTCGGGCCGGTCGTACATATCAAGCATGAAGTGCTCTATGCCTCGCAGACGGCCCAGATCGGTCGAGATATCACCCGTCCACATGGTATAGGCAGGACCTCTTACCACGTTAATCTTGATGATATCTCCGATGACATCCCGCAGCCTGGCCGCTCTTGCGGCTGTTTTTTCTTCATCGATTTCGTGCCGGGGCGGACGCAGCTTGTTCAGATCGTCGTAAGTCTTAATCGGGTAGTCCATCTTCCACGAGCCACGCGGTTGGTTCGAATACCGCCGAGTCCCTTCGACACCCCAACCCTGACAACGATATACCGCGGGCACGTTGACCCACGGTTCGAAGATGAAATCGTCATCAAAGCCGTAGCGGAAGAGTGATTGTCGGAAGAAGTTCTCGACGCTACGGAAAAGGGGATCCGTGCAAAGGCACATGCGCTGAGGCATTTCCGACCAGGCAAAGGCTCGTACATAGATCAAAGGCGGCGTGGGCTCAAGGTTGTGCATCTGACGCCAACGTTGACGCTTCTGTTGTTGTGACGGATCTTGGCAGATCTCAAGGTAGCGGACAGCCAACTCGCGCAGCACGGTGCGATCTGAAGCAGACAGGGTACTCTCCTCCCCCCGGCAAGATCAGTCAGATGCGCTTGCTTTCTCACTTTTCCCGCTTTGTTCGCGGATTCCTGCCGATGAAAAAGCCGCCTTGCGGCGGCAGGGAAGGTCAGCGTTGCATGTCACAACTGCGTGAAGTAGGTCAGACCGATGGCCGCTTTGTCCAAATCCACGATAGCCAGGTTGGCCCTCAGGTTTGAAGAGAGACCTAGGCGCATGCCCGCGCTGAGGTTGCGCCCGTTATACTCCAGCAAAAGGAGCGTGGTCGGACGGATCTGACCGCGCGGTGCCACCGTTACGGAAGTAAGGGGAACGGATATACCGCCAAACAAACCTCCGTAGTGTCCGTCACCAAAACCGACGTGCCCTCTGAGCCCGCTGAAGGCTTTGCTCAAGACAAAATACAGTGATCCACTGTCGTAGCCGACGGCCATACCGGGGTTCTCGCGCGTCTCGACAAGTACGACACCCTTCATTGTGACGTTCAAGTCACTGCTTTCAGGATCCGTGTTCAGCCCTACTTCCAACCGGGAAGCAAGCCCTGCCGTGATCGACATAGCAGGCTTACCGTCTATGAGATGCACCCCTGCTTCAACTGAACTCGCCGCCAGGGAATCAGCACTTGGAATCTCGATAAGCCCGGACACGCCGCGAATGGTACCGGCAGATGCGGCAGCGGTAGCAAGCAGTAAGATCAAGACCAATGAGCCAGCAACGCGTTGAATCACGGTAATTCCCCCTTCAAGAACCGTTCCCGTGGCATCGATGTGTGATCCCCTCTATGATACAGTATAAAGACTGGGGCTTCCATATCTACCAGGAAATGGTTGACACCGGTACCGTCTTTGGTCGATACTTTTCTCAAAGCCATTGTGAAAATGGGTGGATGTGCGCTAAAACGGCAATTCGGAGGTCGCGTCATGGGCAATGCCGGCACCGGGTGGAGTATAGAAGTGATACGCGATGAGGTCATGAGGGGTCAGTTTAAGGCCGCATTATTCGATTTTGACGGGACTGTCAGTCTGATTCGCCAGGGTTGGCAAGAGGTCATGGTCCCTTATTTCACCGAGTTGCTTATGGAAGTGGATCCCGACGGTTCAAAAGAGCAGACAGCCGGCCATGTACGCGATTTCGTCGATGAGTTGACGGGAAAACAGACGATATATCAATGTATCCGCCTGGCCGAAGAGATTCGTCGCCGCGGGGGACAACCCTTGGATCCGTTGGAGTACAAAAATGAGTATCATAGGCGGCTCCTCGAACGCATCGACCACCGCTTGCAGGGTTTGGAGGACGGCAGGATCGCTCCGGGCGAGCTTCTTGTGCCCGGTGTGCTGGATTTTTTGGCGGCCTTGCGATCCAGACGGATCAGACTCTATCTGGCGAGCGGCACCGACGAGGTGTACGTGCTCGCCGAGGCTGAGCTACTGGGAGTAGCGGACTTTTTTGACGGCGGCATCTACGGAGCTTTGGATCAGTATCATCTGTTTTCCAAGGAGAAAGTGATTGAGCGGATGATTGCGGAGCATGAACTGGCCGGTCCGCATCTTTTGGGCGTGGGCGACGGTTTCGTGGAGATTGAGAACGTGAAGGCGGCCGGCGGGTTTGCAGTGGGACTGGCCTCCGATGAGCTGCGCCGAGAAGGAATAGACCTTTGGAAGCGGGAACGTTTGATCCGAGCCGGGGCTGATATCATCATTCCCGACTTTTCGCAGACGCAAGCACTCATGGATTATCTGTTTCCGTGAGGCGAAAAACCCGTGTAGGAGGTGCTCCGTGCCTTTTCCTGAGTTTGATCGCAGTCAGTTGCTCCTCAAGCCGTTGGCCGAGCGCGTGCATGATCTGGATGTCAGCAGCATCCTGCAGTTGGATGATCCTCTGCCGCCCTCGAGTGATCCAAGTCTGGATACTATCGTCGAACGGATTGTTGCCGCCCGACAGAAGGGTGCCGCCGTGATCCTTATGATGGGGGCCCATGTCATCCGAGCCGGTCTGTCGCGGTTTCTTATCGAATTGATGCGTCAGGGATATGTGACGCATTTTGCCTTAAACGGGGCGGGAGCCATCCACGATTTCGAGTTCGCACTGATCGGTGCGACTACCGAGAGCGTGGCCCGCTACATCCGCACGGGTGAATTCGGCTTGTGGACTGAAACGGGTATGATCAACCAAGCCGTCAAAGACGGTCTTGACGAGGGTCTCGGTTTTGGCGAGGCCGTGGGCAAGATGATCGAGGAAGGGCGGTTTCCATACCGTGACATAAGCCTGTTCGCCGCTGGCTACCGTATGCAGGTTCCGGTCACCGTGCATGTCGGCATCGGCAGCGACATAATCCATGAGCACCCGTCTTGCGACGGGGCGGCACTTGGTGAGAGCTCCTATCGGGACTTCCTCATCTTCACGCAGTCGGTCACCAATCTTGATGGCGGTGTCTTTTTGAACTTCGGATCCGCGGTTACGGGACCCGAGGTTTATTTGAAGGCCTTGGCCATGGCTCGCAATGTGGCCGCCCGGCGGGGCGAACGCATCGCCCACTTCACCTCCGTCGTGGGAGACTTGGTTCCCATCGACAGCGGCGAGGTCCGTCTGCAGCCGGAAAAATCCGACTACCGTTACTATTTCCGTCCATGGAAAACGATACTGGTCCGCACCGTGGCCGACGGCGGCGAGAGCTTCTATCTGCGGGGCGATCATCGGGCCACATTGGGAAATCTGGCCGGAAAACTGCTTAAGGGCTAGTCAATCAGGAGGATGAGCGGCTGTGATGACTCGGGAACGGTTACGGGAGATCCTGGCCGGTCTGCCGGAGCTCTCCGTACTGGTGGTGGGAGACTACTTTCTCGACAGGTATCTGATCATCGATCCGGCACGCGATGAACCGTCGTTAGAGACCGGGTTGGTGGCCTACCAGGTCGTGGAAAAACGCCCGGCGGCGGGAGCGGCCGGGACGGTGACCAATAATCTGCGAGCCCTGGGTGTAGGGCATGTGCTGGCCCTGGGGATCGTCGGTGACGACGGTGAGGGTTACGAGCTGCGTCGGGCTCTGCAACAGACGGGGGTCATAACGGACCATCTCATTGTCGTCGAAGATCGCGCCACGCCGACCTACGTGAAGCCCATGGTGCGCGAGTCCGGAGGCGAACGCGAGATCAATCGCCTGGATATCAAGAACTGGACACCGACACCATCTGAGCTCGAAGATCGCCTGATCAGCGCTCTGAATGCTTTGATACACCGAGTCGATGCGGTGATCGTGCTTGATCAGGTCGCCGAAGCGGAATGCGGAGCCATCACCACACGGGTGCGTGATCACTTGCAGCGCTTAGGCGGTGACCATCCTTCTTTGCCTATCGTCGCTGACTCCCGCCGTTTTATCGGGGAGTTTCGAAACATCATCGTCAAGTGCAATCAGCACGAAAGCACGGCTGCCGTCTTCCCTGAGAAACCGACCGAGATTACCGAGCAGGCGGCGCGTCGCAGCGCCGTGGCTCTGGCGGAGCGCACTCAACGGCCCGTTTTTGTGACTCGAGGTCCGGACGGACAATTGGTGATCGAAGGCAGCGCTGTGCACAAGGTACCGGGGTTTCGGGTCGACGGCCCAATCGATATCGTCGGAGCGGGTGATGCCACCACGGCGGGAATCGTCTGCGCTCTCGCCGGCGGGGCCTCTCTCATTGAAGCCGCCTATTTGGGCAACTTAGTGGCTTCCATCACCATCCGTAAGCTGGGAACCACGGGCACGGCTTCACCGGACGAAGTGCTGGCGCACTATCCGGGCTGATTCCGCATCACATACCGATGGCCTCAAGGATGGCTTCATAGGCCCAATCGTCCCATTCTTCCTTGACGCCGATACCCGCCAGATCACCGTAGTTTTTCATGATCAGCCCGCCCTTGTAGGTCTCCACCATGCGGCGGGCTTCATCTTTAATGAGTTTTTTGTCTCCCGTGGGCATGATTTGCTGGATGTCAACCGGGGCCCATAGTCCCACTTTTCGCTCCCGAAGCTTGGCGGACAGGGCCTCTTGGTCATAGGCGGCGGGCTGGTCGAACTGAAAACAGTCGATACCACTGTCCATGAGATCGTCAAGCAGCTCCCAGTTGTAACCGCATGAGTGCATAATCACCTTGAGTCCGTGGGCATGAGCGGTACCGCACAGCCGCCGGTAGTGAGGTGCGAAGATATCGCGCCACATGGCCGGGCCGATGAGCACCCTTTCTTGAGTGCCAAGATCCTCGCAGAAGAAGACGGCATCCGCTCCGGCTTTCGCACATTGGATGATGACCCGTTCGTAGAGACCGGTGACGATATCGTGCAACTCCTCAATGTGGTCACGCTCGAGCAGCAGGTCCATGAAATAGACTTCCATTTTGCGCAGGTAGCGTGAAGTGGCGAATACCCATCCGGGAATGCTGGCTAGTTTGAACCTGGATTCTTCCGCGGCAAATGCGTTGCGCATGCGTTCGAAGCGGACCGGGTTATCAAAGTCGGGGACGCGTAGGTCTTTGAGTTGAGCCCAGTCCTCAATGGCCGGACGGTAGATCTCGCCGCCTTTGGAGCCGTAGACGAAACGGTGCCAGATGTTGCCCCATTCGTCAGTGTAGTACTCTACATCGCCTTCGACCCATCGCTTCTCTTGCCAGTGTGCGGAGGGGCCTACACCTGCACCTCGGATGTCGTTCAAACGACGACGGTTGAAAGTGAGCCCCGGCCTTTCGGGGTCATTGTGAGTGATATTGCGCATGATGATCTCACGTGATGTCATGCGTCGCCCTCCCATCTACCGATATTGCGATCTTTTTGTTCGCAATTCCGCGTAAGCGGTCGCGACTCCTGCGCAATGAGGGCTTCTTCCGGAGACAATTACAAGGGAAGTCGCCATACGACACACAAGAAGGGAGGGAAGGGATGGCATGATCTAGAATAACTAAATTATACACAATAAAGAGCAAAGCGCTTGAAGCCGATGGGTTTGACCAATATCGGGTAAAATGTAAGGAGGTTGGACTATGAGAAGGCGCGGCGCTTGCCGGTTGGTTTTACTGCTCTG